>JAKSJJ010000178.1 GCA_024398335.1 Bacteroidales bacterium
TGCCATCACATCCATTTCCCTGTCCAGTCAGGAAGTGACGTGATGCTTGAGAAGATGAGACGCAAGTATGACAGGAAATGGTATCTTGACCGCGTCGCGAGGATAAGGGAGATTATTCCTGACTGCGCTATTACTACGGATGTGATCGCGGGATTCAGCGGCGAGACCGAGGAGGACCATGCTCAGACATTGAGCCTTTTCCGTGAAGTCGGATTCGACGCGGCGTTCATGTTCCAGTATTCTGAGCGTCCGGGCACATTGGCTTCAAAGAAATATCCTGATGATGTTCCGCCTCAGGTGAAGACACGCAGGTTGAATGAGATTATCGCCCTTCAGGGTGAGATGGGCGCTCTTCGCTATAAGCAGCAGATAGGCAAGGTGCACCGCGTGCTCGTCGAGGGACCGTCACCGAGCAATGACCAGGAAATGTGCGGCCGAGCGGGCCACTATATGATGTGCGTATGGCCGGATACGGAGCATAAGCCTGGAGACTACGTGAACGTGAAAGTCATCGACGCGACGCCTGCCACTCTTCTTTGCGTTCTTGTGTAACGCTCCTGTAAGTAATTGAAAACCACATAATAACAGTATGAAAAAATATGTAGTCGCCCTTGATCAGGGTACAAGTAGTTCCCGTGCTATTGTCTTTGACCATGACGGGAATGGTGTGGCTGTGAGCCAGAAAGAATTTACTCAATATTTCCCTCAGGCAGGTTGGGTGGAGCATGACGCTCTCGAGATCTGGGACACTGAGTTCTCCGTCATGCTTGACGCCGCTCAGAAAGCCGGGGCCTCCGCTGTCGAAGTCGCCGCGATAGGCATAACTAACCAGAGAGAGACAACTATTGTATGGGACGCCAGGACCGGAAAACCTATCTGCCACGCTATCGTATGGCAGGACAGGCGTACGTCGGAGTTCTGCGACTCGCTCAAGGAAAGGGGCCTTGTCGATATGATAAGACAGAAGACAGGACTTATCGTGGACGCTTATTTCAGCGGAACCAAGATTCGCTGGATGCTGGAGAATGTCCCGGGAGCAAAGGAGGCTGCTCAGGCTGGTCAGCTGCGTTTCGGAACAGTTGACAGCTGGCTGATATGGAACCTTACTGGCGGAAAGGCCCATGTGACAGATGTCACTAACGCTTCCCGCACTATGCTTTTCAATATCCACACTCTCCAGTGGGACCAGGAACTTCTCGACCTGCTCGGTATTCCGGTCTCAATGATGCCGAAGGTGCTTTCTTGCAGCGAAGTTTACGGTACTGTGGACTGCGGATGTATTCTTGATGGAGTTCCTGTTTCTGGCGCTGCCGGAGACCAGCAGTCAGCTCTTTTCGGCCAGATGTGTATCGAGCCGGGTTCTGTGAAGAACACTTACGGAACAGGCTGCTTCCTTCTTATGAACTGCGGAGAGAAGCCTATCCTCTCATCAAATAACCTTCTTACCACTATCGCGTGGAAGATAGGGGACAAGGTCACATACGCCCTCGAGGGCAGTATCTTTGTCGCCGGTTCCGTCGTCCAATGGCTAAGGGACGGTCTCGGAATCATCAGGTCATCTCAGGAGGTCGAGAGCCTCGCCGCTTCGGTCGAGGATAATGGAGGAGTGTATTTCGTACCTGCTCTTACAGGTCTTGGCGCTCCTTACTGGGACCAGTATGCGAAGGGTACTATCGTCGGAATAACACGAGGAACTACCGCCGCTCACATAGCCAGGGCCGCTCTTGAGGGCATTGCTTTCCAGACTATGGATATAGTATCCGCTATGGAAAAGGACGCGGGAGTCAAGCTTGGCTCTCTCAAGGTCGATGGCGGAGCTTCCAGAAATAATCTCTTGATGCAGTTCCAGTCAGATATCCTTGATACGCAGGTTGTAAGACCTGTCGTTACGGAGACCACCGCTCTTGGCGCCGCTTATCTCGCGGGTCTCGCCGTAGGTTTCTGGGAGTCGTTGGAGCACATCAGCGGTCAGTGGCAGGCGGAGAGGGTATTCACTCCTTCGATGCCTCAGGAGCAGGTCGCCAAGGTCAAGAAAGACTGGGCGGAGGCCATAGGACGTACATTAACTAAATAACCACAAGAATATGAATGAGATAGTTCTTAAATGCGTGTTTGAGTTCATCGGAACTCTCGTGCTCGTGCTCATGGGCGACGGCGTCGTGGCGTCAAACGCCCTTAATAAATCAAAAGGTCAGAACGGCGGTTGGGTGGTCATCACTCTCGCATGGGGCTTCGCTGTCATGTGCGGCGTGTTCATCGCCGGACCATATTCAGGAGCTCACCTTAACCCTGCGGTGACTTTCGCTCTAGCGATCGCGGGCTCTTTCTCTTGGGCTGAGGTTCCAGGCTACATCCTCGCCCAGATGCTCGGCGGATTCTGCGGAGCAATGCTTGTGTATGCTTTCTATAAGGATCATTTCGACGCTACAGAGGATGCTGAGAGCAAGCTGGCGGTTTTCTGCACAATGCCTGCTATAGAGAATAAGCTCCGCAATTTCTTCTGTGAGGCTGTCGGAACATGGGTTCTGGTATTCTGTATCCTTATGTTCGCTACAAAGGAGAATACCGCTACCGTAGGTCTTGGCAGCATGGGAGCCCTTCCTGTGACTATGCTCGTGATGGCGATAGGTATGTCCCTTGGAGGAGCTACCGGATACGCTATCAACCCTGCCCGTGACCTTGCTCCTCGCTGTGCTCACGCCGTTCTTCCTATAAAGGGAAAGCGTGACAGCGGTTGGGCCTACAGCTGGGTCCCTGTCGCAGGCCCTTTGACTGGAGCCGCCCTCGCCGCTCTTTGCTACATGCTTCTTTTCTAATTTGTCATGGAGATTATTTCCGAGATAAACGCTTTCAAGTCCTATTTGAAAAGGCGCTCAATGAAAGCTACTCCTCAGCGCGTCGCCGTGCATGAGTCTATGCTTAGGCTCGTGCACGCCAGCGCCGATCAGGTGTTCTCGGACATCCAGGCTAATAGTGAAGCTAAGCTGACCCGCTCGACGGTTTATAATGTCCTTGGTGATATGGTCAGAATCGGCTTGTATGCTTGTCGTATGGGCTCGTCAGGAAAGACTTTCTATGATGTTTTCCCCGGCTCCCATCTCCACCTTTATGACTGCGAGAATCATATTTTCAAAGACGTCACCGACGAGGAGCTCTCTTCGCTTGTCAAAGAGCACCTGAGCCATAAACGCTTCAGAGGATTCACGATAGAGAATATCGACATCCAGGTCGTTGTAAGACCTACCCGAAGAAAAAAATAGCTAGAGGATCAACGCCACAATAGCGTTCTTCTCGATTTTATCTCCCTGCTGTGCGGTGACGGCGACGATTCGTCCATCCTTTGCGGCGGGGATTTCTTCTATTCCGTACCATGTCTGGACGTAACCGACGGCCTGTCCCGCCTTGACGGCGGTTCCTACGGCCGGAGCGCAGCTCTGAGAATCTACGTCAACCTGCCAGAGCAGCTGACCTTTGACCGGAGCCTGTACGGCGATTGCGCCGGGGTTCTCTTTCAAGAGGGCGTCGATGTCGAATTCTGGCATCTGGACGACAGGACGCTTGATGACTACAGGGGCTCCCGCCTTCTCCTTTTTCTGCTCGAGGTCCGCGTTGAAACGCTCCTTCGCCACGCCGCTCTTGTAGTCGCGGTACTGCCTTTCGTGCATGGCGAACTCGAAAAGCTCCTCCT
>JAKSJJ010000179.1 GCA_024398335.1 Bacteroidales bacterium
TTTCGATAAGGACGGTAACATGAATAACTGGTGGACTCCAGAGGATGAGGCCGCATTCAAGGCTAAAACAGCCGTGCTTATCAAGCAGTTCAACGAGGTGGAGGTGCTTCCTGGCGTGTATGCTAACGGTGAGGCTACCCTGGGCGAGAACATTGCGGATCACGGCGGACTGAGAATCGCATATTCTGCAATGGAGAACTCGTTCAAGCAGAACGGCCGTCCTGAGCCTATTGACGGATTTACTCCGGAGCAGAGATTCTATCTCGGATATGCCGCAGTGTGGGCGCAGAACATCACAGACCAGGAGAAGCAGCGTAGGGTTCTTACCGATGTCCATTCATTGGGCGAGCATCGCGTGAATGTCTCTGTCAGGAATCTTGACAGTTTCTTTGAGGCCTTCGGCATCAAGGAGGGTGATCCTATGTACCGCCCAGTCGAGGATCGCGTCACCATCTGGTAGAAGTGAAGACATTTGAAAGACAATAAGAAAAATTAGAACTATAAACATTTAAAAAAATGAAAAAAACAGCGATTCAGTTCGGTGCCGGAAATATCGGCCGTGGATTTATCGGAGCAGTACTCTCTCAGGCAGGTTATAGACTTGTCTTCGCGGATGTGAACCAGGAGCTTCTTGACCGTATCAATCAGGACGGAAAATACACGGTTCATGTAATGGACGTGCAGCAGAGCGAGATCCATATCAACGACGTGTGTGCTGTAAATTCAAACTCTGAGGACGTGATCAAGGAGATCGTAGGAGCAGACATTATCACGACAGCCGTAGGAGTACGCATCCTTCGCTTCGTGGCCCCTGCCATCGCCAAAGGAATCGTCGCCCGTAAAGAGGCCGGAGTAGAGACTCCTCTTAATATCGTGGCATGTGAGAATGCCGTCAAAGCGACTTCACAACTCAAAGAACTTGTGTACGCGCTTCTTGACGAGCCAACGGCCGCCTGGGCGACTGAGCATGTAGGATTCGCTGATTGCTCAGTGGACCGTATCGTGCCTCCAGTGCGCAGCGAGAACCCTATCGATGTAGTTGTCGAGAGTTTCTACGAGTGGAATGTCGAAGAGAAATCATTTGTAGGTGGCGCTCCTCATATCGAGGGCATGAACCTCGCTGACAATCTCCTCGCATACATCGAGCGTAAGCTCTTCACCCTCAACACAGGCCATGCTATCACAGCATATCTTGGCCAGCTCAAGGGCTATAAGACAATTGATGAGAGCATCGCTGATCCTGAGATCTACGCTACCGTAAAGGTAGCCATGCAGCAGAGCGGCGAGGGTCTGGTAAGAAAATTCGGTTTTGACCATGACGCGCATTTCGCATATATCGAGAAGATCATCAAGAGATTCAAGAACCCTTATCTCAAAGATGATGTGACTCGCGTAGGTCGTGAGCCTCTCCGTAAACTGTCCGCAGGCGACCGTCTTATCCTTCCTATGCAGACTGCCCTTAGCTATGGCCTTCCTGTAGATAAACTTATCGTCGGTGTCGCCGCCGCCCTTAAATTCAACAACCCTGAGGATCCTCAGTGTGAGCAGATGCATCAGACGATCAAGGAGCAGGGTCTTCAGCAGGCCATTTCAACATTCACCGGAATGGCGGCAGATGACGCTGTTGTAGCTCAGGTAGTCGAGGCATATAACGCTCTTTAATATTATGGACGCTGGCAGTATCCAGAGATTTGGACGTAAGCTCTCAGCGATGGTGATGCCGAATATCGGCGCATTCATCGCATGGGGGCTTATCACCGCTATATTCATCCCTGGCGGATGGTGGCCTAATGAGAACATAGCCCAGATGGTGGGTCCTATGCTCAAATACCTGCTTCCTACATTGATAGCCTTTACCGCTGGTAAGAATGTGGCTGGCTACAGAGGAGGAGTCGCAGGCGCTGTGGCCGCTATGGGTGTAATCATCGGAAGTGACACGCCTATGTTTATCGGCGCCATGCTGATGGGCCCTGTCGCGGGATTCTGTATCAAGAAATTCGACAAGGCGATAGAGGGTAAAATCAAGCCGGGCTTCGAGATGCTGGTGGACAATTTCTCCCTCGGCATCATCGCTATGCTTCTGTCTATCACCGGATTCCTTGTTATCGGTCATGCGGTGTCTTGGCTCACGGCTGTCTTAAGTTCAGGAGTCAACTGGATGCTCGCCCATAAGATGAATCCTTTGCTCGCGGTCCTTGTCGACCCTGCTAAGGTTCTAGTCCTCAATAACGCCGTTAACCATGGCATCATGACTCCGCTCGGCATTGAACAGGCCTCGCAGATGGGTCATTCAATGCTCTTTCTGGTGGATCCTAACCCGGGTCCAGGCCTTGGCATCTTGCTCGCTTGCTGGGCCTTCGGTAAAGGCTCGACCAGGCAATCCGCCCCTGGCGCCGTCGTGATCCAGCTTTTCGGCGGAATTCATGAGATTTACTTCCCTTACGTGCTCTCCCGCCCTATACTGCTCCTCGCTGTAATGGTCGGAAATATATGTGCGCTGTCGTTTTACACTATCGTGGACTTCGGTCTTGTGGCTCCCGCCTCTCCGGGCAGCCTCATCTCTATCATCCTGATGTCCCCTAAGGGAACGACCTTCATCGGTATCCTAGGTATTATCATCGGCACCGCCGTTTCCTTCCTCTTGGCTTGGCCTATGGTCAAGAGCCGTCCGGATTTCAACGGGGCAGAAGATGAGAATGCGCCAGTTTCCGGCTCAAAGACTTCAGGAAAAGTAAACAAGATCGTCTTCTGTTGCGACGCGGGCATGGGATCAAGCGCCCTTGGAGCTACGAAATTCAGAAAACGTGTCAAGGATGCCGGTCTTTCCATAGAGGTGACTAACAGCGCTGTTGACGCTATCCCGTCTGACGCGGATGTAGTCGTATGTCAGAAAGTACTCGCCGACAGAGCCGCTAAGGTCCTTGGCGCGGACACTCCTTCCGGCATGAGAGCTAGACTTGTGACAATCAATAATTTCCTTGAGGACCCTGTGCTCGACGAGCTTCTTGCCGGCTTGACTAATGTTCTTCAAAAGCATAATATCCTCGTAGGTCTTCCTTCCGAGTCAAAGGAGGATGCGATAAGGCGTGCGGGAAAACTGCTTGTCGCGGAGGGCTGCGTGACTTTAAGTTACGTTGACGCTATGCTCGAAAGGGAGAAGCTCTCTACGACTTATATGGGAATGGGACTGGCGATCCCTCATGGCACGTCGGAGGCGAAGAATAAGGTTCTGCGCAGCGGAGTTGTCGTTCTTCAATATCCTCAGGGCGTTGACTTCGGGGATGAGAAGGCGCATATAATTATAGGTATCGCCGGCGTAGGGGATTCCCACCTTGAGATACTTTCAAAGGTCGCCGAGGCTCTTGAAGATGAGGAGGTCCTCCAGAAAGTTCAAACCACGTCCGATGTGGATGAGATTTATAAAATTTTGAAATAACACTAAGATATGATCAGCAAGATAGTAACTATTTCCGCCCCTAACGGCATGCACGCGCGCCCGGCAGGCGAACTTGTCAAACTCGTGAAAAGCCTCGCTCCGGTCAAATTGACCATTACAGGAGAGTCTAAGACAGTAAATGCGGCCAGCATGCTCTCAATCTTGTCATTGGGCCTGAAGTCCGGCTCACAGATAGT
>JAKSJJ010000018.1 GCA_024398335.1 Bacteroidales bacterium
ATTTGATGTAGAGGTCTCCCTGGCCGTATCCGTTGGCGCTAGGGAGTCCTTTGCCTCTGACTTTTTCTATATGGCCAGACTGTGTGCCTGGAGCCACTTTCTGTACGAGAGGGCCGTCAAAGCATGGAACGGTGATTTCTGTGCCGAGTATCGCCTCCGGGATAGAAAGTACCTTAGTATAGATAAGGTGATTTCCGTTGCGCTCGAAGTCTTTATGGTCCGCGATGTTGAACACTATCAGAAGGTCTCCGCTAGGGGCGTTGTTCTTTCCCGCGTGGCCGTAGCCTCTCTGCGTGAGCTGCATGTCCTCGTTCATTCCTGCCGGGATATTGACCTTTATTGTCTCACGCTTGCGCACGAATCCGCTTCCTGAGCAGCTGTGACATGGCTTTGTGATTATCTTACCCTCGCCGCCGCACTGCTGGCAAGTGCTCATCTGCACGGCTTGCCCGAAGAAACTGTTCACGACCCTCTTGACCTGCCCTGTACCCTTACATGCCGGACATGTCTTGATGTCCGCCTCGCTCTTGGCGCCCTTTCCGCCGCAGTCCGGACAACATACCTGTCTTTCGATGGAAACTTCCTTCGTGCAGCCTTTAGCCACTTCCTCGAGAGTGAGTGTGACTCTTGTGCGAATGTCGCGACCTCTTGTCCTGCGAGGGCCCTGCTGGCTTCCGCCGCCGAATCCTCCGAAATCAAATCCGAATCCACTGCCTCCGAACGCGCCTCCGAAGAGACTGCTGAGAATGTCGTCGAGGTTGCCGAAACCATGACTGAAATCAGGACCCGCCTGTCCGTCGAACGCGGCATGACCGAATCTGTCGTACTTGGCCTTCTTGTCTGAGTCGCTGAGCACGTCGTACGCCTCGGCCGCCTCCTTGAATTTCTCCTCGGCCTCTTTTTTCTCACTCTCGGAGTCGTTTACGTGACGGTCCGGGTGATATTTGAGGGCCATTTTCTTATAGGCCTTCTTTATATCGTCAAGGCTGGCGTCTTTACTTACGCCGAGCACCTCATAGTAATCTCTTTTCTCTGCCATATTGTCCTAAATTCCTACTACTACCTGGGCGAAACGTATAACTTTACCTGAGAGGGTATATCCTGTCTTTGTCACGTCGAAGACTTTTCCTTTCATCGCCTCGTCGGCTACCGGGAACTGCGCCACGGCCTCATGAAGGTCTGTGTCGAATGGCTGTCCCATCGCCTCGATTCTCTCCAGTCCCTTACTCTTGAGGTAAGCCATCAACTTATTGTAAATCATCTCGGTACCTTCTTTTGCGGCGGCGTTGTCATCAGATGCCGCGAGGGCTTTCATCGCTATCTCGCATTCGTCCAAAGTCGGAAGAAGACCCACGATGGTATCTTTCGCTGCGACGCTGACAAGCTCGAGTTTCTCCTGGGTGTTGCGTCTGCGGAAGTTCTCGAATTCGGCCATAAGACGCACGTAATCGTCTTTTTGTTTGTTTAGCGCTTCTTCAAGCTGCGCTATCTTTTTATTCTCCTCGCTCTCTGAGGGCTGTTCGGTGGCCTGTTGCTCCTGGGAAGCCTCCTGGGCGTTCTCTTTTACTTCCTGGGCCGCCTTGTTTACCTCTTCAGCCGCCTCCTTGGCGGCTTTCTGCGATGCTTTCTTATCTTCTTTGCTCATAGTTTGAACTGCTGTTTCGTTTTGTACGGCCATTTGATTTATCAAATTGTCTGCCACCGATGGCAGACTGACAACTTGTCACAATTATCTGACGGGATGCCTTTCGAGGAATTCCAATATCGCGTCACCCGCGAGCGGGCAACCTTTGATATAACTGCCGTGGGTGTAGCCTTCGAATATCTTCAACTCAGAGTCCGGAAGACTCCTAGCAATCAGCCTTGTGTGCTCGTCAGTGATGAGGTCGTCGCTTCCTGCCATCACCAGCACTGGGATTTTAATAGCCGCCAGTTCCTCTGGTTGGATGGTAGGCTCGAGGATGAGCATTTTCTTTAGTGGGGATGCTGACGGGTTGTCATATTTTGCCACCCAGTCATTGTATGGCTTACATCCCTGAGGGAAGATGTTCGCTCCGCTGATTGAAAGAGAAGAACTGGTTCCGGGGTGCATCAGTTCGAGGTAGAGGGCGATGATGCCGCCGTCGCTGAATCCGTAAACCGCCGGGCGCTCTAGCGAGAGGGAGCAGATGAACTGATAGACATCTTCCGCCATGTCAGTGTAGTGATACTCAGCGAGTTTCTCATTCGCTCCCTGGCCCCTGGAGTCGATAGCGTAAACGTCATATCCGGCCTGGGAGAACTGTTTTATCTGGTAAGAGAGGCTTTTGTGTGAACCTCCGTTGCCGTGAAGGAGGACTATCTCGCCTTTGAAGTCTTCCTTATTTAAAACGGACTTCTCGAAGACATAGTGAAGGTTTACGCCGTTAACGTCTATTATTTCAAGTTTCTCCTCGCTCTGGGGTGTGCTCTGTGCTTCGCAAGGGGTGAGAACGCTGGCGAAAAGTATCGCCGAGGCTATGAAAAATCTACTGAGTCTTGTCATTGTTCCTGTGTTCTTCTTTTGTTGATTATTTTCATGAAATCCACTCTCCACGTGGCTCCGATATTGATTGTTAATGTCTTGTCTTTTAATACGTTGTCTTCATTTCCCGCGATTCCCTTGCAGTAGCTGCACAGAGCGTGCAGGCGTATGTCCTTGTTGTCTTTGACGGGGAAGTATTCAAGTCCTCCTCCTATCTGCCACATCGAGGTTCCTGAGCTTACGTTCCAATCTTGGATTTCCTTGGGGAGGGAGTTGTGATCGTAGGTCGTCCTGCAATAAAGCCGGCAGTGTCCCGCGAAGTCCCATTTAAGGCAGCTCATGACGGAGAAGTCTTTGAAAAATGAGGCCTCCGCTCCGATTCCTGAACGATGCAGAAAGTCAAGGTCGAATTCTAATTGTTTCACTATGTGGAAGCGGTTGCCTATCGCTACGAAATTGACGAACTGTCCAGGGTCCTGCTCCACGAAATTCACTGAGTTAATCCCTTCGTAGAAGCCGTGGGAGCCACGCCATTGAAGACTGAACGCATATGTTTCCCTCTCGGAGACAAAATTTTTGAATGGGCTTGTACATGCTTGTAAAATGAGCATGTCTTGCCCTCGTGTTTCATTGAAGTTATAAGACGCCGAAAGGCCCCATTGGTAGCAAGGGAAACGGAAGGTGGATTCGGACACGAAAAAGATTTCGGTAGGGTAGAGGTCGTACTCCCAGCCTCCGAGAGCGACGGTTTGTTTTCCAAAGCATAACTCCACTCCTTTGTTTCGGAATGAAAACTCGGCGCGGTCGATTGAATCAAAGAATGAATGCTCCTTGAAAAGGCTGCTCGCACGCCATCTGAGGTAGTAATGGAAACGTCCTGTGATATTGCCTCCCACGCTCACTTCCAGAAGGCTTCCGCCTATGCCGGAGAGTTTCTTGTCGTAGTTGTTCTCTTTCAGGATTCCTTTGTAATCCGCGACTGTCTCTACTTTTAGTAGTTCCAGTGAAAAGTCTTTTCTCCAGTCGTAATTTTCCGCTTCTTGGGCATGGCAATTCAGCCCTGCTATTGACAGCAGCGCGAGAGATATCGCTATTATGCTCTGTATGCGATTCATGCATGGTCTTGTTTCGCCGCGAATATAGTAAGAAATTACTCAATGCCATATTTGCAAGTTCGGCACTTTTTTCGTAAATTTGCGCGTTAAAACCGAAAGTTTATTGTTTCGAAACGAAAATTAATAACATGGCAAAAAGATTTCTTGATCCCCCAGCTCCGGCTAAACCTATTGCCGCAGACAAAGTTGACAAAGAGTATAAGTCAATGAGACTCAAAGTGTTCCTTGGAGCATTCCTCGGTTACGCAGGTTACTATCTCGTGCGTAAAAACCTGTCGCTCGCGGCTCCGGACATGATAAAAGACGGCATCCTCGACGCCGGTAAGGTCGGCCTCGCGATGTCAGCTGTCTCTATCGCATATGCGTTCAGCAAGTTCATCATGGGTTCAGTTTCTGATCGTTCTGACTCCCGCAAGTTCCTCACTATAGGACTCGTACTCTCAGCCCTCACAATGATCGCTGTCGGAGTCCTCCCTTACGGAGCCAGCACCGCCCTTAATACGACAATTATTTTCGCTCTGATGCTCGTAGTGGGTTGGCTCAGCGGTTTCGGCTGGCCTCCATGCGGACGTATCATGGCCCACTGGTTCTCCCAGAATGAGAGAAGCTTCAAGATGAGCGTGTGGAATGTCTCACACACCATCGGCTCATTCTCTCTCGGTTTCCTCGCTATCGCAGGTGTGGGACTCGCCGCTGACCTCGGTCTTGTTCAGACTTGGAGAGGCAATTTCGTCTTCCCTGCGCTCATCGCTCTCGCGATCGCTGTCTTCTGCTGGATCGTCATCCGCGACACCCCTGAATCTTGCGGTCTTCCGTCAGTCCAGGATTGGCGCAAGGACTACAGCGGCGTGAAGAGCAAGTCTCAGTCAGGAGAGAAACTTCCGTTCAAGACTCTCTTTGTCGACTATGTCCTCAAGAACAAGCTCCTTTGGATTGTAGCCCTCAGCAACGTGTTCGTTTATCTCGTGCGCTACGGCGTGGGTGACTGGGCGCCTACATTCCTTCAGGATAAGCAGATCATGACTGCTGCTGAGAGCAAGGTCGCTTTCTCGGTGCATAACATCGTCGGAGCTGTGGGTACTATCGCCTGCGGCTGGGCTACTTCCAAGATATTCAAGGGCCGTTGCGCTCCTATGAATGTGATCTGTATGCTCGCCTGCATGCTCGGTGTAGGAATCTACTGGCTCGTCGGCGCAGGTACTATCGAGATGTCTCCTGCTGTACAGAAGGTGATGATTTACGTCGCCCTCTGCCTTATCGGTTTCTTCATCTATGGACCTGTCGCCCTCACCGGTGTACAGGCGCTCAACCTTGTGCCTAAGAATGCCGCCGGCACCGCCGCAGGCTTTGTCGGCCTCTTCGGTTACTTCCTCGGTGACGCTGTCTGCTCCAAGATTTTTGTCGGTGGAGTCGTCAACGCCGCAGGCTGGGATGCCGCGAACCTCACGATCGTGATCGGCGCTGGTATCGGTGTCCTGCTTTGCGCCCTTCTCATCCCAAGTGAAAAGAAACAGCTTTCTGAAACAAAATAAGTCATGAAGAGATTTTTCTTGATGGCAGCGGCCGCCATTTTGGCCGTGTCCGCTCTTTACTCTTGTAAGGACAATAACAAAAAACCGGCTGACGACGGTTTCGACGTCTCCGGTATCATCGTACCAGGTACTATCACCGTACCATCGGGCGAGACTTACAAGTTCAAGTTCGTAGGTGGTCTCGGACCTAAGGAGGGGGACGTCATCCGTTTTAAGTCTGAAGGTACAAGAAAAAGCTATGACTGTCAGATCAAGAACATCACCAAAGAGTACTTTGACGTACAGATGAACCAGGATCTTATCACGGGACAGTACCGTTTCATCGTAGTGCGCGGCACTCAGTTCCGTGACATCAACAAGATCCAGATCAATATCACCTATAATATTCCAGTAGAGCCTGAAGATGGAGCGACCGTTTATGGTATTGTCCAATGTGGCGGTCAGGGTGTGCCTGACGCGGTGGTATCCGACGGATATGTCTGCGTGAAGACAAACAAGGCGGGTATTTATCAGCTTCCTTCCGCTAAGAAGAACGGCTACGTTTTTGTCAGCGTTCCTTCTGGCTATACCGTCAACTCCGACGGAGTGCTTCCTAAGTTCTATCAGTATCTTACTGAGGCGGCATCTAAGCCGGAGAGAGCGGATTTCGCCCTGGTGAAGGAAGAAGGACAGGAAAATCATACCATGCTTTTCTTCGGAGATATCCATCTCGCTAACCGTACTGACGACCGCACTCAGTTCACGACATTCACCAGTGAGATCAATAACTTCTTGTCAGAGCACAGCGGTCAGGTGGTGTATGCGATGACCCTCGGTGACATGACCTGGGATGCGTATTGGTATACAAATAATTACACCTTCACTCAGTATCTCGTGGATGCTAACCGTATGAAGGGCTTGAAGATATATCACACTATCGGTAACCATGACCACGATATGAAGTCTTCCGGCGACTGGGATACAGTCGTGAAGTACAAGGCTGAGATGTGTCCTACCTATTATTCATTTAATGTAGGTAAGGTTCACTACATGGCCGTGGACAATATAGAGTGTACGAATACTAGCGGCGGAACTACTTCAGACCGTCATTACAATGAGAGTGTCGTCAACGACGAGATCGAGTGGATAAAGAAGGATCTCGCTTTCGTGGATAAGAACACTCCTATCGTCGTGACTATGCATGCCGCCACTTTCAGTCAGACCTCAGGAGCTTCTTTGAAGAACGCCGCGGTTTTCGCCAGCTGCTTTAACGGATTCACGGACGTGACCTTCGTTTCAGGTCATACTCATAAGATGTGGAAGGCTAATCCTACCTCTTATAAAAATATCACTGAATACAACTCCGGTGCTGTCTGCGCTTGCTGGTGGTGGGGTGGAAAGTACAACCGTACCCTCAATATCGCTCAGGACGGAGCTCCTGGCGGATATAGGGTCATGACTTTCAACGGCACCAAGCAGGAGTCTTATTATAAAGGTACGGGTAGACCTGCTTCCTTCCAGTTCCGCACTTATGACCGAAACAAGATTCTTCTTGACCGTACCTTCACTCCATCGGCTAATGATACGAACAAGGCTGCTTTTGAGGAGGTCGTCAAGTCGAAATTCGGTAAATACGGCCTAGCCAGCACGGAAAACCTCGTTCTTATCAATGTCTGGGACTACAACACTGACTGGAAGGTTGAGGTCACAGAGAACGGAAATCCTCTTTCTGTCAGCAGGGTTACGGGATATGATCCTCTCTTCGAGGCTTCTTATACCGCTCAGCGTTATAATGTGAACTCCGCTCCGTCATTCGATCCTTTCGGAACTAACCACATGTTCCAAGTAAAGGCTTCAAGCGCCACCTCTACTCTTGAGATCAAGGTGACCGACGACGAGGGCAGGGTCTACACTGAGACTATGAAACGCCCTAAGATGTTTACTTTGGATACTTATAAATAGTAATATCCGATATTACTATTATATAATAATTCAGAATTACTAATACTATTTTTAATCTTTAACAACAAAACAAAACCACTATGGCAAACTCTTTTGCAAAGTCTGCATTTGTACTTGCTCTGGCAGCGGTGTGCTCCCTTTTCGGAGGTAACGCATATGCGCAGAACCAGATCAAGGGTACAGTGTATGACACAGACAAGCCTACCCCTATGACCGGAGCGACAGTGATGGTACAGGGCAAGAACGCGGCTACCATCACAGATATCGATGGTAACTTCGTCATCAAGGCTTCTGAAGGAGATGTTCTCCTCGTGCAATTCATGGGTTACACGGACCAGACCGTCACAGTCGGTAAGGCCGCTTCCTATGAGATTGTCCTCAAGCCGGACACAGAGCAGCTTCAGGAGGTAATCGTTACCGCCCTCGGAATGAAGAGGGAGAAACGTTCCCTCGGTTATGCGGCTACTGACGTGTCAGGTGAGTCTCTTACCCAGACTCAGAGCAGTAACTGGCTCAACGGTCTCCAGGGTAAGGTCGCAGGACTTCAGTTCAACAGCGCATCATCAGGACCTATCAGCTCTCAGCGAGTTGTAGTCCGTGGTGAATCTTCACTTTCAGGTAACGCTTCAGCGCTTTATGTCGTCGACGGAGTTCCAATCAACTCCGGTACAGTCGCCAATGCTTCCGGTGCTCTTTACACCAACCAGGACGCCCCTGTCGACTTCGGTGATGGCGCATCTGACCTCAACCCTGACGACATCGAGTCAATCACTGTCCTTAAGGGTGCGGCAGCTACCGCTCTTTATGGTTCACGCGCAGGTAACGGAGCTATCATCATCACTACCAAGAGTGGTCGTACCACCAAGGGTATCGGTGTGACATTCAGCTCTTCATTTACCGCTGACGCCCCTGGTTACTGGCCTGAGTTCCAGAAACTCTACGGTTCAGGTTCAGATGGTGGACAGGAGGAGTACAGCAACTGGAACGCTACCTACAACCCTGAAGGTCTCCCACAGAACCAGAGCCGTTACGCTTTCGGTGAGGCTTTCGGTGACGGAACCAAGATGCGTTATCAGTACAACGGTATGAACTGGGACACCATGATGGCCGAGAGAACTCCTTGGGTCTATCAGGACGACTGGTTCACCGGTATCTTCCAGACTGGTCTCACCTTCGACAACTCCCTCACTCTCGAGGGCAGCAACGGTAAGGGTACCAGCGTACGTTTCTCTGTAAAGGATACCCGCAACAAATGGGTGCTCCCTAACACAGGATTCACCAAGCAGTCATTCTCGCTCTCAGTAGTTTCTCAGCTCCACAAAGCTATCAAGCTCAACGCTAAGGTCAACTACTACCGCACTGACTCAGACAACATGCCTTCATCGGCATACAACAACAACTCAGTCATGTACATCCTCCAGTGGTCAAAGAACACTGACTCAATGAAGGATTACTGGCAGGAGTACATCAATGGCCGTTACAACGCCGAGACCTACGAGAACAGCACCCTGCTCATGCAGAAGGGTAACTACTACAACCCTTATCGTACTTTGTACGAGATGCCTAACTCAATGGATAAGGACCGTGTCATCGGTTCAGTAGGTGTCAACATCAACCTGTGGAAGAACAAACTCACTCTCGATGTGAAGGGCGGTATCGACCTCGATACTCAGTTCCGTACACAGCGTAAGCCTAAGTACTCATACAACTATGCTGACGGTTGGTATCGTGAGCAGTCTTATACCCGTATGGAGATCAACACTGACTTCATGCTCAAGTATTCTGACGCTTGGCTCAACGACCGCCTCACTCTTACTGTAGGCTT
Organism: Bacteroidales bacterium; assembly: GCA_024398335.1. Classification (GTDB taxonomy): domain Bacteria; phylum Bacteroidota; class Bacteroidia; order Bacteroidales; family UBA932; genus Cryptobacteroides. Next base: position 8,917 of record JAKSJJ010000018.1, read on the forward strand.
CGGTGGCAACAGCATGAACTACAACCGTGACGTTTGGACTTACACTATCGACAAACTCGATGTCGAGGGTGCTTACAAGCCTACCAACTACCCTTCAGGTACTATTCCTTCAGGTTACCCTACTCACTATCGCAAGATGGTCAACTCCCTCTACGGACTCGTTTCTATCGGATGGGATGACTGGGCATACCTCGATGTTACCGGACGTAACGACTGGTCTTCAACCCTCAGCCGCGGTAACTGGTCTTACTTCTATCCATCTGTCAGCGGTTCTATCGTATTCGATAAGCTCTGCAACTTCGCCGAGAGGGCTCCTTGGTTCACCTTCCTCAAGCTCCGTGCTTCATGGGCTAACGTAGGTAAGGATACTGAGCCTTACGCTATCTCACAGGATTACAACTCAACTTCATATCCTGGTTCATTCCGTCCTAACTCAACAATGGCCAACAGCGCTCTCAAACCTGAGAACGTCGCTACTGTCGAGGTCGGTCTCGAGATGAAGTTCCTCAAGAACAGAATCGGATTTGACGCTGCTTGGTATCGTTCAGACATCACCAACCAGATCTTCAACGTACCTTACGACTATCTTACAGGTGCTTACACTTATACCCAGAACATCGGTCTTATCCGTAACCAGGGTATCGAGTTGTCCGCTTCTTTCGTTCCTGTAAAGACGAAGAACTGGACTTGGACCATCAACGTCAACGCTTCTCACAACGTCGGTAAGCTCATGAAGATGTACGACGGTTGGGATAACGAGACTCCTCACCAGGCTGACTACGTGACTACAATCGGTAGCCGTCTGTTCGTCTACAACTATGTAGGCCGTCAGATGGGCGAGCTCTGGGGTAAGGGTACAAAAGAGGCTCCTGCAGGTTCTTACTATCTTGACGAGAACGGCAACAAGGTTGACTGCTCTGGTCAGTACGTAATTGACGCTAAGACAGGTCTCACCTCTGACTCAGATGAGCTCCGCTTCCTTGGTAACGTCAACCCTAAGTGGATCGGCGGTTTCTCAACTCAGATCCGCTGGAGAGACCTCACCGTCGGCGCTACATTCGCCGCTCAGGTAGGTGGTAACACTTACTCAGTAACCGCCGCTATCCTCGGATACCAGGGTAAACTTACCAACACTCTCGAGGGTCGTTACGACTCATTCATCACTCCAGGTGTCAACATCATCGGAACTGATGAGGACGGTAACTCAATCTGCCAGGTCAACCAGACCATGTGCTCAGATATCGTGAAGTACTACAATGCCGGTCCTACCAACCGTTACAACTTCCGTGAGTACACTTACGACACTTCATACCTTAAGATGAAGGAACTCCGCGTGGAGTACAACTTCCCTAAGGCGCTTCTTGACAAGCAGAAAGTCAAGGTCCTCCAGGGCGTGTCTATCGCCGCTTATGCGACTAACCTCTTCTGCATCAGTAACTTCCCATTCTTCGATCCTGAGGTCGGCCAGCTCATCGGTGGTGACATCAAGAGAGGTATCGAGGCTGGATCATTCCCTATGAACCGTTCTTATGGCGTTAACCTCAAACTGAAATTCTAAGTCATGAAAGCTTTTAAATTTTTCGCTATAGCCGCCGCTACCATCGTAGCCGCCGCATCCTGCACCAAGAATTTCGAGGAGATCAACACCAACCCTAACAAGCTCAACTATGGTGAGATCAAGGCTAACAACTGCTTTGAGTCTATCATATATGAGATGGGTAAGGCCAACCAGGAGTACTGCGGATACTGGAACAACCAGCTCGTACAGTATGTGGCCTTCACCGCGGGTGCTACCCGTCAGGCCCACATGTATCAGATGACTCCAGGTAACTGGCAGACCGTCTGGAACTCAAAGGCTCGTCTTGCAGGTGATAACAACCACATGATTGACCTCGCCCGCAGGGATGGAGACACCTTCCTCGAGGCTGTCGGTATGATCCTCAAGTCATACTGCTTCTATGAGCTCACCGCCCTTTACGGTGATGTTCCTTATTCAGAGTGCTTCCAGTTCAACAAGAACCTCACTCCTAAGTTCCAGAGCCAGGAGGAAGTACTCCTTCTTCTTGACGAGCAGCTCGCTGCCGCCGCTGACACTCTTAAGAGCAACCCTTCTCCTATCAAGCCGGGTCTTGACCCTGTTTATGGAGACAGCGCCGCTAAGTGGCGTAAGTTCGCGAACACCCTCCGTGTACGTGTCCTTCTTCTCGCCGCATGCATCAACGACGCTCACTGGGCTGAGATCCAGACTATCCTTGACAACCCTGCGGATTATCCTGTGTTCACATCTAACTCAGATAACGCTACCGTCGCTTTCCAGGATGTTGACCCTTACAAGTGCTACATGAACCCTACTAAGGTGGATAACATGGAGAGCTACCGTATGACCGCTCAGGTATGCAAGATGTGTGTAGTCAAGGACGCTAACGACAACGACGTTTACCAGGATCCTCGTCTTGTAATTCTTTATAAGCAGAGAGGTGGCAAGTGGTATGGCGTGAAGGCCGGCTGTACAGTGTCTGAGGCACAGCAGGAGGAGGCTAACAACCCTGCATGTCTTAACAAGGCTGTCCTTAACCGTGACGCTATGTCTTCATTCCTCATGGATTACTCAGAGCTTCTCTTCATCGAGGCAGAGGGTGTCCTCAAGGGCAAACTTACTCTCTCAGCTTCCGCTAAGGACCTCTACGAGGCCGCTGTGACAGCTAACATCGAGAAGTGGGCTCCATTCATCCGCTACAACTCTAAGTACCGCGACATCACCGCCGCTGACATCCGTAAGTTCCTTGACTCAGAGCTTGGAAGCTACGATCTCGCCGAGGCTGGTGACGAGGCAAGCAAGGCTATCTACGCTAACGGTGTAGAGGATCTTGTCCTTTCTCAGAAGTGGTTCTCTCTGCAGTGGGTAGGTCTTGAGGCCTTCACTCATTGGAGAAGGGTAGAGTACCCTATCCTCACTATCGGTGACGGATGTACTTACAACGAGTACGAGCTTCCTACCAGGTTCGGTTACCCTAACTACACTGTTTCAACCAACGCCGCGAATGTGACATCCGCTCTTGGCAGAATGGAAGCCCAGAACGACATGCACTCACCGCTTGATTGGAGTTACAAGAAGGCTACAGGTACACACCGTAACCCACATCCGCAGGATACTCATTCAATTCCTTCAGTAACCCTCTAAAATGACTCTCGACTATGAATAGAATTTTCAAATCAATATCAATGATGCTCGTAGCGGCCGCCGCTTTTGTCGGCTGTAACAGAGCGGAGATTGTCGGGACTCCTGATTTCACACTCCTTACCGCCGACGGTGACGCTTGCATCACGATGACATCGATGGAGCAGTACACTATCGACCTCACTTATCTCCCTTACAGAGCCGCTAAGGCTACTGACCAGATCGCCGCTGACATGTATGGCGTCAAGTCAAACTGCAGCTGGAGATTCGAGGCCGCAGGTGATGACCAGGACTGGTGTACTCCATATCCTGATCACGGAGACAAGGAGGGTGTAGTAAGGTTCTTCACGACTAGAAACTACGACCAGGTCAACGCGAGAACAGCCGCGTTCAAGGTTTATATCAACGACGGACAGAGGGAAATCCCTGTCGGTGGCCTCCTTCTTATCAATCAGGCAGCCGCTGTTGATTTCCTCAAACTCAACGTCGCTAAGGTAGAGGTCAACAAGGAAGGCGGTAACGCTAACGTCACCGTTACTTCTAACGTCCCTTGGACTTACTCTCTTACCCCTGTCGCTGATTACGCTTCTCCTGAGATCGAGGAGTGGATCGAGGACCGTACCAAACTCAAATATGAGGATGCGGACTCTACAATCCTTTCAGTAAGCAACACACTCAAGTTCAGACTTTCTGATAACTCAGACGGTTCTATCCGCGGTGCTGAGCTTAACGTGATCTGCCCTGACTATCCAGACCTTTCCCAGAAGATCGTCATCACTCAGTATGGTGTCGAGGTCGAGGTGAGCGGATTCCCTGTCAAGTGGCATGCCGCCAACAACGACTTCCCTAAGTGGGCGTCTAAGTCTAATCCTCTTCCTACTCTCACCGCTTTCGAGGGCGCAGGTACTATCACTTACCATATCGCTGACATCGCCGGTCTTGACAGATCAGCTTCTTCTACCGACGTATCAGGTAGCAACCCTCGTATCAACGGCGCATGGCCAGGAGACTATCTTGAGTTCAACACTCCTACTCCTGTATCCGCAGGCTCTCTTATCAAACTCGTATTCGAGGGCCGTATCTCAGGTTCAGGTATCAAGCATTGGGCTCTTACTTATAAGGATGGTTCAGAGTGGAAATATGTGACTACTCCTACCACAGAGACAATCGAGGGCTTCGGTGAGATCACCTATACCCACGATATGGCTCCAGGTGGATCAGCTGACGAGTTCAACAAGGTCATCTCCGCTGTCGTACGTTACACCAACACTACTGACGAGGTCGCTTTCCGCTTCGCTCCTGTATCTACAGTGATCGCAAGCTCCCTCGCTCTCATGGAGAAACCTACCACAGCTTCCGCACGTCTTGACTACTCAGGCGCTGAAGGCTCTGAGCCAGAGATCTCTTGCGTCGCTTCCGGTGGAGAGCTTAAGACCGCCGAGATCATCGTCAAGGGTCTTGAGAAGGACTTCATCACCTTCGAGAGCAAGCCTGAGAAGGGCGTGACATTCTCTATCGAGTCTGACGAGGACTTCAACCTCTCAGCTGATGTTGACTGGCTGCACTTCGACAAGACTAGCGGTACTATGGAAGACGGTCTTACCGTAACCGTTACTTGCGATCCTTCAGACCTTACCAAGATGCGTGAGGGCAAGATCCTCATCCTCGCAGGTGTGACCCGTAAGTACATCCCTGTAGTACAGAGCGCCGCAAGCCAGGAGCTTGAGTCATTCATCTCAGTCGTAGGCGGTAACACTAAGAACATCGACGCTGACGTACAGTCATTCAAGGTTAAGCTTCAGACTAACTCTGAGTACGCTGTCGAGATCCCTGCTGATGTTGACTGGATCTCTACTGAGCCTCTTACTAAGGGTGTCGTAGTAGAGGAGGTTGAGCTTTACTGCTCAGCTAACACCGCTACTGAGGAAAGAAGCGCCGTCATCAACTTCGTCAACGAGGCTAAGGGTCTTGTAGCACCTCTCAAGGTTATTCAGGCCGCAGCCGCTCCTTCAGGTGAGACTGTCGTTTCATGGACATTCTCAGTTGACGCGATGACTGGTTATAAGGATGCGTTCGAGAAGAGCAACTCTCTCCCTGCCGCTAAGGGTACAGGTTATATCTCATGGGTTGATCTTCCTGAGAACGTCGCTCTTGACGTAAACGCTAAGAAGACTCATGTTATCGGTGGAACCGGTGAGCCTTATGTAACTGGCGCTTGGGTAGGTGACTACTGGGAGTTCACAGTTCCTAACGTAACTGTCCCTGCAGGTTCTTCAGTTACATTTGACGCGGTTACCCGTTGCTCTGGTACCGGTCACAAGTACTGGGCTATGATGTATCTTGACGGAACAGAGTGGAAGTATGTCAAGGAGACGGCTACAGAGTCTGAGTCCGCTCAGAAGTCTACTTATACTCACATCCTTACATCCGCTAACCAGAACTTTGTTGAGACCTTCAAGCTTACTAAGGGTCTTGCTAATGAGCCTTTGAAGATCCGCTTCATCTGTACTGCTAACTGGCAGTGCAGCGGCGCCGGCGCTCTTGCTGCTCCTAACGGCGGTACTCACAGATGGTCAGTGCCTGCAGGTACTGTCCAGGGACCTACCATCACCATCAAGGAGCCAGTCGCTGAGGTTATCTTCAGAGAGGATTTCGAGTGGTTCGACACTCAGGCTAAGGCTCTTGGAGCAACTCCTGCCGTAGAGGTTGATAACCCTAGCTCAACCGCTGTCAATATCATGGGTAAGGTAGGCGATCCTAACGGTGACGCTATCCTCGCCGGTCTGGTAGAGAGAGGTTATGAGTACCTTTGGGGTGCTACTTTCAAGTCTGGTGATGTTGAGCCAGGTGTATTCACTAATGACCCTGCGGTCGTAGCTGATCCTAAGGTTCTTTACATCTGCCCTAACTACCTCAAGTTCGGTAAGTCAAGTGTCAGCGCGGCATTCCGTTTCCCTGTTAGAAGCCTCAAGGAGACCAAAGACCTCGTCATCGAGTTCGATTGGTGCTGGCAGGTTACCGGTTCGTGGAACGCTGATATCATGACTCTTGTGCTTGACTCTAATAAGGGTACCTTCGAGGAGACTAACGCCGCTACTTCTGTCGAGCTCCAGTCAACTCAGTCCGTGGAGAGTGGCAAGAGCCACCTTGCATGGCAGCATGCTAAGGTCGTCCTTAATGGCGCAAGTGAGGGCGTTGTCCTTACTATCCGTCCTAAGAACGCTAACCCTTACATCAGCAACCCTGCACGTGGTCAGAATCGCTGGTATCTTGACAACATCAAGGTCAGCGCTCAGTAAAATCTCTATATCCTGAAAATTGTGAACCGGTTCCTAGTGGACCGGTTCCTTTTTTTTACTAACTTAGCGAAAACAATTCTTCGCCAATGAAAAAGAAAACTTTAGCTCTCGCCGGTGCCGGCCTAGCGGCTGCCGCCTGCGCTCCTTCAGCCCAGCAGACCAAGCCTAATATCGTATTCTTCCTCGCGGATGACATCGGTACGGAATGTTTCGGCTGCTATGGAGGCGCCGAATATGAGACCCCGTGTGTTGACGCGCTTGCCTCCCAGGGCATCCAGTACATGAACATGAATGCCCAGCCGCTCAGCTCTCCTAGCCGTGTACAGATCCTGACAGGTCAGTATAACGACAAGAACTATGTCGCTTTCGGTTATGTAAACGATGATAATCCGACCTTCGCTCAGCTCGCCCAGCAGGCTGGCTACAGCACCGCTATCTTCGGAAAGTGGCAGCTCGGTCGTGACCGCGAGATGATTCACCGCATGGGATTCGACCAGTTCTATTGCTCCCAGATCGAGGTTTATCGTGAGAGCCGTAGCGCTACCCAGACTGACCGCTACGCCAACAGCATGTGGGATGATAACGGGGAAGTGTATGACTTCGCTCTTTATGGCCCTGAATCGGCTGAAAAACGCGCATATAAGTATATGGACGAGCAGATAGCCGCCGGAAAGCCTTTCGTGATGTATTTCACTGAGCCTCTGGTGCATACTCCTCATGTCACCACTCCTGACGACGATGAGTGGGATGTACGCTATGAGAGCCGTTTCACCGCGGCGCAGGATACCTGCCATTTCCGCAGCATGGTCAAGTACATGGATAAGCAGGTAGGCCAGATGGTCTCTTATCTCAAGGAAAAAGGCGTGTGGGACAACACGATATTCATCTTCGCCGCTGACAACGGTACATCGACCAGGATTGTCTCCAAGCAGCAGGACGGCACCCGTCTGCGTGGAGGTAAGGGCGATCCTTGCTACATGGGAACGCATGTTCCTATGATTATCGCATGGGGAGATAAGGTCCAGCACCGCGAGGTTGAGCACCTTGTGGATTTCACGGACATTCTTCCTACCGTGGCTGACGCTTGTGGCGTGGCTGTGCCGCAGGAGTGGGATGTGGACGGAGTGAGCCTCTATCCGGAACTTTGCGGCAAGGAGCCTTCAAAGAAGGATCTCGTGCTTATCCATTTCAACCCTCTTTGGCCGACCTCGCCTTCGCCTAAGGCTTCACGTTACGCCATGGATGATGATTATGCTTATTTCTGGGACGGAAGAGTCTATAACTACCGTGAGGATCCATATT
>JAKSJJ010000180.1 GCA_024398335.1 Bacteroidales bacterium
ATAGGGATGCGGCCGTTGTGTTGCTTGACGGTCTTTCAAAGCTTGAATACAGGGGCTATGACTCCGCTGGACTCGCCGTCAGGGGAGAGGACGGGCGCGTGAGGGTCGTCAAGGCGAAGGGACGTCTCAAGATGCTCTCGGAGAAAATAGACGGTGGCGCGGCTCTGCCAGGTCACATCGGCATAGGCCATACCCGTTGGGCGACCCATGGAGAGCCAAGCGAGACAAACGCCCATCCTCATATCTCCGCTGAGGACTCCGTGGAGTCAGCGGTGGTAGGTGTGCATAACGGTATCATTGAGAATTATCAGGAGCTTAAAGACAAGCTGGTCAAATCGGGCTATATCTTTTATTCCCAGACAGATACGGAGGTCGCCGTGAAGTTGGTGGATTACTATTACAGGAAATATCAGAACCCGGTTACGGCTTTGTCCAAGACCATGATACGTGTGCGCGGCTCCTACGCTCTGGCTATCCTTTTCAAGGATTATCCAGACCAGATATGGACCGCGAGGCAGGATAGCCCTATGATCGTAGGAGTTGAGAAAGGGGAGGCGTTCGTGGCTTCCGATGTGCCCGCGATCCTTAAATATACCCGCAAGGTGTATTATGTGGGCAACCATGAGATGGCGTGCCTCAAGGCAGGGGATGTGAGTTTTTTTAACATTGAGGGAGAGCAGGTCGATAAGGAAGTGACGTCTATTACATGGGATGCGGAAGCCGCCGAGAAGGGAGGTTATGAGCATTTCATGATGAAGGAGATTCATGAGCAGCCGAAGGCCATGGCGGACACCTTGTCATCTCTGATTAAGGATGGAAAGGTGGATCTGAGCGCGGCCGGACTCGATGACGAGACTCTTCGCGGCTATCGTTCCATCACTGTGGCGGCATGTGGAAGCGCATGGCATGTGGGCATGGAGGCGCAGTATATAATCGAGGATCTGTGCTCAGTGCCTGTACGTGTGGAGCTCGCTTCTGAGTTCAGGTATCGTAAGCCTATAGTCGGTCCTGGGGAGCTTGTAGTCATTATTTCTCAGTCCGGAGAGACAGCGGATAGCCTCGCTGCGCTGCGTGAGGCGAAAAGCCGCGGCGCAGATACTCTGGCTATTGTCAATGTGCTGGGAAGCTCTATCGCGAGGGAAGCGGATCATGTGCTTTATACTCTGGCCGGGCCGGAGATCGCAGTGGCGACCACGAAGGCCTACAGCACTCAGCTTATGGTCGTGGACGCCTTCGCTGTCCATCTCGCATATGTGCTTGGAAGAATAGATGCTGAAAAGTACGCCTTCCTTATATCGGAGCTTCAGACTGTTCCCGCTAAGGTCGCCTCTTTGCTTGAAGATAAAGAAAGGATTCAGTGGTTCGCGGCTAAGTACGCCAACGCACGTGACGCGTTTTTCATCGGCAGGGGCCTGGACTATGCGGTCTGTCTTGAGGGAAGTCTCAAGATGAAGGAGGTTTCTTATGTCCATAGCGAGGCATATGCGGCAGGCGAGCTCAAGCACGGCACAATCTCCCTTATTGAGGATAATACCTTGCTCGTGGGTGTGCTGACTCAGTCGGCTCTGTATGAGAAGACCTTGTCGAACATGGTTGAATGTAAGTCTCGTGGAGCTTTCCTTATGGCGATTACTTCACGTGGGCATTATGAGGTTGAGGACACTGCTGATTTCACGATTTATGTACCTCGTGTAGATGAGCATTTTATCGGCTCTCTGGCGGTGATTCCTCTTCAGTTACTTGGCTATTACACCTCTGTGGCTAAGGGTCTGGATGTGGATAAGCCTCGCAATCTTGCCAAAAGCGTCACGGTTGAGTAGGGCGTGCCCGTCCTGGGGACGGGTCGCTCGTGCGGGCCGGCGTTTGGGCAGAACGCAAAATAAAAGAGATGACCGTTTGGTCATCTCTTTCATTTTGGAGCGGAAAACGAGACTCGAGCCCGAGACAAGCTCGGGCAAGCCGCGGCTTTTGACGTAAACCCCCGGCTGCAAGCAGCCACCCCTCGGGGGTGGGGCCGCTCGTTCGAGTAGCGAGGGTAGACAAAGAAAAAGGACAACCTTTCGATTGTCCTTTTTGAGAGCGGAAAACGAGACTCGAACTCGCGACCCCGACCTTGGCAAGGTCGTGCTCTACCAACTGAGCTATTTCCGCATTGCCGTTGTTTGGGATTGCAAATATACGGAGAATTTCTGTATCTGCAAATCTTTTTTCACTTTTTTTAGTCCTCGAGGTGGATAAGTGAGTGAACAGGGGCGATTTTCTCGAGTTTCTCGGCGCCTCCCAAGACGTCGATCGAGACGAGGAACACAAATTCGCTGACCTTTACGCCATCCTCCTTTCCGTCCTTTACTATCTTGCTTTCTTCCAATGCTTTAGCTATACCGAGCGCAGTACCTCCGGTCGCCAGGACGTCGTCCATTATCGCTACCTTGAACACTCCGTCTTCAGGGGTTCCGGCGGCGATGTCTGAGTAACGGAAGAAAACATTGTCAGAACCGTATTCTTTCTCAATAGCCACGGCTCTCAAATCACCCTCCTTGAACGGAAGCTTTCCGCTTTTTCTTACAGGAATGATGTTGTTAACCGGTCCTTCATGGGCAAGAAGCGCCGGGGCGAAAAAGAAACCTCTTGACTCCACAGTCGCTACTGATGAAGCGGTGATGGCTTTGCTCAGGTCCTCGGTTATAGAGCGATATACCTCTTTGTCCTGGATAAGGGGAATGATGTCAATGAAATTGATGCCTTCCTTCGGGAAATCCTTGTAAAATTTTACGTGTTCAAGATAGTTCATGGGTCGAATGTGCGATTTAAAGCACTGCGAAGTTATAATAAATATTATAATTTTCAATTTTTTCTTAACTTTGCCCCTTAGCGTGCGTCCGTGCATGTGCGCTCGTACGTGAGAACAACATTAACTTAAATTTATAAAGATGAAAAAAACAGTTTTAGCTTTGGCGTTCGCAGCCTTGATGATCGGCTGTACGCCGGACTTGTCAGGCGTTTATGACGCTATCGATGACAACACAGTCCGTATCGAAGGCCTTGAGGGTCGAGTAAAGACTTTGGAAGAGAAGGTCGCTGACCTCAATACCAATGTTTCCGGATTGAAGACAATCGTTGAGAATCTCCAGAAGAACGTTTCAGTGACAAAGGTAGAGACCCTCACTGACGGATATAAGATTTATTTCTCTGACAACACTACCGCCACCATCAAGAACGGAGAGAAGGGCGATAAAGGTGATAAGGGTGATAAAGGAGACAAAGGTGATAAGGGAGATAAGGGAGACAAAGGCGACAATGGTGATGCCGGTCATACTCCTGTAGTCTCTGTAAAACAGGATACTGACGGCGTCTGGTATTGGACAATCGACGGAGAGTGGCTTGTAGTCAATGGCGCCAAGGTCGTCGCTGTAGGACAGAAGGGTGATAAAGGCGACAAAGGTGACAAGGGTGACGAGGGCGACGCCGGAGTTGACGGCAAGACCCCTCAGTTCAATGTCGATGAGGAAGGAAACAT
>JAKSJJ010000181.1 GCA_024398335.1 Bacteroidales bacterium
AAAAGTTCCGTGGTGTCACGGATGCTCCCGCTCTTTAGACGGGAGAGTATCACAGAGGATAAATCTGAGCGTCAACGAAGCGGATCAGATCTTGTGGGCTTATTTTTATCTGGAGTCCTCTGATGCCAGCGCTTACATATATATAATCATATAAAAGTGCGCTCTCGTAGATAAAGGTCGGGAACTGTTTTTTCATCCCGATAGGGGAGCAACCTCCTCGGATATATCCTGTTGTAGGCAGGAGCTCCTTGACATGGAGCATGTCGCAGTTTTTATTTCCCGATATCTTGGCGGCGACTTTAAGGTCCACCTCCATATCTCCAGGCATGACGCACACGAACATGCCGTTCTTGTCGCCTCGCAGCACAAGGGTCTTGAACACTTGTTCGATGTCTTCGCCCAGTTGCTCTGCTACGTGTCCCACCGAGAGATCTGTCTCATCTACGACGTAGGGAACTAGTTCGTATGAGATTCCTGCGGCGTCCAGCAGTCTTGCCGCGTTGGTCTTGGAGATATTCGCCATATGCTTGTTTATTAAAAATCAAGCACCCATCGGGACGGGTGCTTGACTTAATCGATGATTATTATCTGTTAAAAATAATAGTTCACTGAGATGTTCACGCCGAGGTTTGATGTGCCGTAAGTAAGGGCGCGGCTACCTGGGCTGACAAGGTCGTTGTAGGTCTGGATGTCCTGAGTGGTAGTGCTGTAACCCTCATATACAGTCCAGGTCTGTCCCTGCCAAGCGAACGCTACAGGAATGATGCTTGCGGTAAGACCGACTGAGATGCGGTCATAAACGAAGCACTCAAGTCCTGCGTCAACCATGATTCCGAGCTGCTGGTTCACTCCTCTTGTGTTGCGGCAGAGAGGACGTCCGGCAGCGATGCCGAGTGTACCGGCGTTGAACTCGTTAAGAGAGTTGTCGCCGCCCATCTTTGTCATCCACATTGTAGTCGGGTTGAAACCGTTATATGGAGCATAAGCGTTGCCATATTTGAAATTAGTGTGGCCGGCTCCGATAGAGTAGTAGAGGCTGCCGCCGAATACGAAACGGAGCATGCCCTTGCCCAGGAATCCCTCGATACCGATAGTGGCGGCGCCACCGTTGATAGATTCAGTCACGAGATCTACAGTCTTGGCGTCGAGCTTAGGGTTCTCTATATTCTGAGCATAATCATCTTTGACATACTCACGATAGTAGCTCTGGCTTCCGCTGAAACCCAGGCTTGCCTTAAGAGCGAGTTTGTCGCTGAGCATATATTTCAAACGTACAGAAACGAGAGGCTGTCCCGCCATGTACATCTGCTTAGGGTCTTTCTCCTTTGTAGTGATGAAATCACCAAGGAACTCGCCAGTCTTTGGCATATAGCCAGACACGGCCATCGGGTTGATATTGAATCCGATGGACAGATCACCAGCCTCAGGGGAGTACTTCGGCGCTTTCTCCTTCTGGGCGAAGGCGCTTGTGCACACCAGGGCGATGATTATTGTTGATATTATTCTTTTCATGGTCTGCTATCTGACTTATTTCACGGTTACCTCGGCGCTACCTGCGAATCCGTTTGTGCTTGAAGCGCTTGCTGATGCTGAGCCGAACATTCCCTTGCCGCCGCTTACGACAAAGCAGTTACATGTCATAGACGCACCTGAAGCTGTGCAGCCGATGGTCTTCTTCACGATTCCGCCAGAGAGGGTCTTCTCGGTGTAGTGTACACCGTCGCAGATAAGCTCTACAGTTGTTCCGTTAGCGACAGGAGCGCCACCTGAAAGCTTGCAGGTGAAGGTGAAGGTCGCTCTATAAGGATAGCGCGATGAGTCGATTTCAGAAGGCTGGAGTTTCTTGCAAGACCCCATGCTGACAGCGGCGATAGCTACGACCGCTACCATCAGTACTTTTGAGAAGAATTTTTTCATGATTGTATTTGTTAGTTGTTAATAGTTTTCTACTCTTGAAGTGGCAAAGATATAAATATCTTTTGGCTTTACCAATTTATGTTCGAAAGGCCGGAGATGTTATTGCCTATAGGTGGGGCTGGCATGAACTTGACACTTCCGCCATATCCCTGATATTTATCCCAGCTGGCCGCTTTCTTGAAAACGAGTCCGAGCTGATCGATGAAGAATAACTTGTCGTTATAAAAGTCTATCCTGTTGGCGATTCCAAGGTTACGCACAAAGGTGCCGTCTTCTTCATAAAGATTGATGCTCAGGGAGAATACGTAGTTTACCTCGTCTTCGTCATCCCAGAACTCTGTTATGTTCGCAGGGGTGCTGACCTTGGAGCGTTCGCGGGCGATAGGGAGCGGGTCGATGCGTATGTATCTGTTATTTGTAGGACCCCACCATATCTCCTGGTCGCCTTCAATTGTGACGTTGGAACCGAATTTGTCGACGAAGTGTCGTACAAGTCTTGGCTCCATCTTCAAAGTGACCTCTCCTTGAGCGTTGACAACCTTTGTAGCGGGTAGGACCTGTCCTATGTAGAACGAACGTCTGAAGATGCTGTGACGACGGCGTAAATTCTCCACGATCCTGGCGGCGTCCGCAGGCACAGAAGGTACGACGGCGTATGAACCTATTCCGACATTTTCAAGGAGCGGGATTCTAGCTTCGGCCTCACGGCACCCAAGCCAGTTGCGGAGCATCCAGTTCTCAGTGCCGGAGAACGCGAACTCGGAATAGATATCATTAGGGTTAAGCGCTCTGTAATTGCCTAGGAAAACACTCTGGGCTAGGGCGTTGGCATTGATATCGTACATGAGCAACCATGATATCTTACCCTCGGCTTTATAGATGACTCCCGCGTCACATGTGTATTCAAGCCACCCATAATTACTTACTGTGCTGACGTAATTGCCGTATGCGTCATACATGTTCGCTTCAAGGGTGTATGCGGTACCGTCTTTGAGCTTGATTGACGCTCCTTGGACATTCTTGCTTGGCTCGAGTCTTATGAAATTATCCTTGTATCTTCCCCAGTCCGCGAAATAGCCGGCAGGACTGATAAGGGCTTTGCAACTTACAGTCATTCCGTGGCTGAGATTCGCAGGCATGGTTATGGTCTTCGCCTGATTGCAGTGGATCCTTTCTCCTATCATATTGTGCTTGTAAGCGGCGACCCTGACATCGTCTTCATATGTCTGATAAGGCTTGACATAACCAGGAAGGGGCATCTCGTCTCTGCCGTCGATGAGCTGTCCTTGATCGGTGTATGTCCTCCAGAGGAAATCCTGTCCAAGCGCCATGAACACGCCATTTGACATAGTAAGATCGAGGTACTGCGGCATGATGCGGCAATTTCCCTGAAGGTCATAAAGGCCCATAAGGCCAGTGTCCGCCTCCTTGACTATCACGAGTTCACGGTTTATAATGTTAGGTTTTGTCAAAAACCAGTTGTCAAGAATAGTCTTGCCGTCAAAGTCATAAACACCCCAGAGAGCGTAACTCTTCGGGTCATAATTGTTAGGCTCTGGCAGTCTTTTGTAACGGCAAGCGAGAAT
>JAKSJJ010000182.1 GCA_024398335.1 Bacteroidales bacterium
CGATGCTTATGCCCTCGATTACGGCGTTCTTGACGATAAGGCTTTCTCCGTCAAGATAACCTACGAGTCCTCCGTTAGTCTGGCCGGCAGGGGCTGAGAGTGTACAGTTTCTGACTACCGGGTTGACAAGTTCTATCTTCTTGGCTGCATTGGTTGGACGGCCGATGAAGAAGGCGCTGTTGGAGTTGGTCGCGTTTGGAGCGCTGATTTCAATCTTCTCCGCTACGCAGTCGGTAAATGTGCTGTTCACTCCATACTGGCAGCCTACGACACCTGCGCAATATGCGGCTGTAGCGGCAGGCGCTTCGCAACTTACGGAGTTGGCGTATGATGCTACGCGGGTAAGGGTGCTGGTGACGGCCTGGCTACATCCGATGATACCTCCGGTCTGGCCTCCCGCTTTAGCGGTCAATGTACAGTTCTTGACATCAGAGTCGGTAATTGTAAGCTGCTGGGTCTTGGAGTTTGTACGTCCTACAAGTCCTCCGGAATATGATGATGTGTGGAGGGACTCGAAAGTAGTGCCGTTCTTGACGTGGCAGTCGTTGATGGTGACAGTTGTGTTGTTCTTGTCGCCAGAGTGTCCGAGGACACCGCCGAGGCCGAATCCGCCCTTGATAGTACACTTGTCAACGTTACAGCCAGTGATTGTGACGCTTCCATTGTCGCAGTAAGCCAGGATGCCGGATAATGTACCTGAACTTGTGGCAGACTCAGAAATAGACGCTTCCTGAGCGAGGCAGTTAGTGATAGTGGCGTTAGTTACCGCTGAGGCTATGCCTCCTACATAAGAATATCCTGCCTTTACAGTACCGAAGCATGTACAACCCTCAATCTTAAGGTCAGAAGATACGGAGATACCTACGATACCTGCGGCGTTGGTTCCCTTGCTGCTGTCAACCAGAGCGCCAACTTTGAATGAGCAATTGGTGATCTGGGCAGGGGCGGCGTCAACGAAACCAGCGATACCGGCGAGGGATCTGTTGGCTGCTGAGACTGTTCCTTCGAAATTACAGTTCTTGATGACACCTCCGGAAACAGCTCCTACGATACCTCCGACAACCGCGAAGCCGCTAGTGTAAACGGCGCCGTACTTGGTGTTAGGAGTAGGGGTGAAGTTCGCGGTGGTAGTGATTACTGAACCAAGTCCGCCTGTTACGCTCACGTTCTCGATTGTACAGTCTGTGGCGTTACCCACGAGACCGCCGACCTCTACGTATGTGCTGCTGACGTTGATATTCTCGAGGACGAGGTCCTTCACGGTAGCTCCAGTCAGGGTAGAGAAGAGTCCTACAGGCTCATCGGCGCTGTTAGTGATAGTTACGTTTGAGAGCTTGTGGTTTCCTCCGTCGAGGGTACCTGTGAATGAAGGGACGGCTGTGATGTCTTTGCCTGCCATGTTGATGTCAGCTACGATCTTGACAACATCGTCAGAGCTGTAGTAAGCATGGTTCTCGACGAAAGTCTTGTACTGGTCATAGTTGGCGATCTCGTCAGGAACAGCTACGGCGCCAGCGTCGACAGTGCCGATGGCGAGGATGCCGTTCTGCTTGAAGGTAGCGGTGTTGGTCGTGCTCTTGACCATTCTGCCTGACTCGTTACGAAGGACAACCTTGAATCCCTCTACGGTAGCCGGAGCGACTGCGATATAGACAGATGAACCAGCCTCGAATGAGCCGCTGGCCTTGACTGACTTAGCGGAAGCCGCGGTAGCGACGCCTGTGAGAGGATTAGCGGTCACATCACCGCTGATAGCGCTGTCGGCTACGATAGAGACGCTTGTGGCGGCGTTCTCGAGGGTACATTTGACCAATGATACGACGTTCTTGAGCTCGACGCTTCTGTCAGCGGCTACCTTTCCGACCATTACAAATGCCTCAGGGTCGGCTTTCGCTCCTTCCGGAACGGTCTGTTCTGACGGGATGGTCACGGTCATGCCTTCTGCGGAAGCGGCGCTGGCGGCAGCTACCGGATAGGCTACATAAAGTTCAGTGGCTCCTTCAGTCACGTCTCCGACGAATTTGGCGCTGCCTCCTTCGATGGATTCCGCTACTACGGTGAAGACCTGCTTAGCAGTACCGTCGAACACCGCGATCTGGTCGCCCTCCTGCCATGTAAGCTGCCTTACATCGGAGTCGAACGCCGCCTTTGTGTTCTGGTCGGTGGTGACTGTGAGTTCAAATTTCGCGGTTTGTTCTCCTCCGATCTCTGAAGGCTCCGCAGGGGTGATTTCTTTTGCGCATGACGCGGCTGCCACGATAGCGAAAGCAGACGCGAGGGTCTTAAATACGTGTTTCATAGTTTCGCTACATTTCAAATTCTTCTTCGGGGTCGAATGTCGGGGTGGTCGCTTTTCCGCTTATGCACAAGACGGATTCAGCGAGAGTTGTGATTGACTCACACTCTGGTGCCAGGTACTCCTGGACATCTGCTTTTTCTTTTTTCATGTGTGGATATATTGGTTATTTGTTGTCGTTTTAGAGCGTTTCCTCGCAAATGTAATATTTTATTGTGTTATTTCATACTGAAAATCAATAAATTCGCGATATGAAAAACACATATTTCGCTTCAATTATCCTTTGCGCGGCCGCTTTGACAGCTTTGACCGCCTCTTGCGATCTCCCTGTAGGGGAGTTCGCCCAGTCGGAACTTCTTGAGATCCCCGCCATTACGGCTGATGACATCATCCTTGATTATAAGGGTTACGATGATATTTGTCACGATAAGACAAAGGGTGAGCCTTCTTCTGTAAGCTCCGATCCTGAGAAAGTGGCCTTCACATTGTCGTATGACCCCGTGAACAGGATCCCTCGCTGGGTAGCGTACGAACTCACGAAAGAGGAGACATACGGCCCCTATCAGCGTCAGGGCAAGGCTTTCCGTCCGGATCCTCGTTTGAGCGTAGCCCAGGCGGTGGACAAGGACTATCGCGGCTCGGGGTGGACACGTGGGCATATGGCTCCCGCCGCCGACTTCCGCTGGAGCGACGAGGCGATGGATGACACCTTCCATTTCACGAATTGCTGCCCTCAGTCGCAGGTGCTCAACGCGAATGGATGGGATGCGCTCGAAGGCAGGGTGCGCAACTGGGCGAGAGTCTTCGGCTCAGTGTGGGTCGTCACAGGGCCGATCGTAGGGGAGAGGGAGAATGGTCGCATAGGCCTGAATCAGGTCACTGTGCCTGACGCCTTCTTCAAGGCCATCCTCGCGCAGAAGGACGGACAGTGGCATGCGGTGGCCTTTGTCATGCACAACAATGACATCCCGCAGGATTATCCTAACTGCGCGATGAGCGTTGACAAGCTCGAAGGCTTGACCGGTATCGATTTCTTCTGTTTGCTGGACGAAGACGACGAAGCCGCGGCCGAAAGCGAGGTCGACCGCGGCTTCTGGAGATTCTAGAAGTCTATTTCCCGTAGGTCACCCAGAAGGATGTCTTGCCTTTGCGGGCGCCGATCCTTATCTTTT
>JAKSJJ010000183.1 GCA_024398335.1 Bacteroidales bacterium
GTTACTCTCAACGACGGCAATGACACTGTCATCACTCTTCCTCTCGCATCCTCTTCAGTAGTCGCTAAGATTACTACTATCAATTTCGTCCCTGCATATTCTGACGGCATGGCTACTATGTCTGTCACTAAAGATGGCAAGGCTGTGCTCGAGGCTTCTTACGACGTCCGTCCAGCAGCTGTCGCTGAGACAATCGCCGCCAATGCTTCATGGGTAAGCTTCAGCGTGACTACAATCGCTACCCGCGCCGCTGTCTCGCTTCCTGCTACCAGCGTCGCTTACGCTGACGGAAAACTTACCGTAAAGGCTGACGCTTCAGCATGTGTAGGCCAGAACATCGCGGTTTCTCTTCTTGTGAATGACGAAAAATGTGAGTTCGCTTCAGCGTTCGTATCTGTCAAGGCCGTCGAGTCGTTTATCACTTACGCCGGTGAGACTTATAATGTCGTAACTCTCAAGGACGGCCGCACCTGGATGGCAGAGAACCTCCGCTATCTCCCAGAAGGCCTTGAGGCAAAGACTGATTTCACCGCTAACACCGGTGTATGGTATTCTCCTCTTCTTACATGGGACGGCACAACCGCTACCATGACTCCTACCACCGAGACTCTCGCTACTCAGGGATATCTTTACACTACCGCCGTGGCTATGAATGGACAGACCCTTCCTACTACAGATTTCGTTGACGCCACTTCTAACCAGGGTATCTGCCCTGATGGATGGCATATCCCTACCGCGCAGGAGTGGGTTGACCTTGTAGGCGCATGCGCCGCTACGGCTCACAACAATACATCCGCTCCTTACTATGTACAGGCTCTCTCCGGAGCATCTCTCGAGGATCTTAACGCTGACGGCTTCAATTTCTTGCCTTATCCAGTCGTTAACCAGGGCAAGTCTTATCTCGGAAGCGTTCTTAACGCTGACAGCAGCAGGACTTATTGCGGTATGGCAAGTACAGTTTACTTCGCTTCTTCAACAGGACGTAGCGCTACTCAGTCTTATGCGGCCATGATCACTAACAACAAGACCAAGACCAGCGTAAACTGCGCATACAACAACCTTACAAACGGAGTTTACGTACGTTGTATCAAGAATCGTTAATCTAAGGACTTGAGACGCTTTGTTCTCATATTGATATCAATTCTGGCCGGGGTGTGCACCAGCGCCGCCCCGACCAGATTTTCCGTTTCCGGAAAGGTTCTCGACGCCGCGAGCGGAGAGCCTCTTTGCGGAGTCGTGCTCAAGCTCGGGGAAGACTATCTCTGGGCTGTTACCGGCGTAGACGGAGAATTTGTCATGGAGAACGTGCAGCCAGGTTCTTATGTCTTGAAGGCGAATTGCCTCGGTTACGTGGATGTCGCCGTCGAGATAAATGTAAAGTCGGACATCAGCGATCTTGTCTTGAAGATGCAGGAGAGTTCCCTCGCTCTAGACGAGGTCGTAGTGACCGCCCAAAGGCCTAAGGATGGCCTTAGCACCTCTCACACGCTCGGCCGTGACGCTCTTAATCATCTCCAGATGTCTAATATGACGGATATGGCTTCCCTTCTTCCTGGAGGAAAGACCGTGAATCCGGATTTGACGGCCGGGAACTCATTCGCTCTTCGTGCCGGAGGATCAACAGGAGCGAACGCCGCTTTCGGAACCGCCCTCGAGGTGGACGGCGTCAGAATAGGCAATAACGCCAATGTGTCGGAAATGTCCGGAGTTGACACAAGAAGCATTTCCGTAGATAACGTGGAGAGCATAGAGGTCATAACCGGCGTTCCGTCGGCGGAGTACGGAGACCTCAACAGCGGTATGGTGAAAATCAACACCAAGAAAGGCCGCACCCCTTATAACATCACCCTCTCTGTCAATCCGAGGACATATCAGGTGTCCGCGTCGAAGGGTTTCGACCTCAATAAGGACAGGGGAGTGATCAACGCGAGCCTTGAGTGGGCACGCGCTACGAAAAAACTCGTGAGCCCGTACGAGTCATATACCCGCAGGGCCGTGACATTGAGTTATTCAAACACTTTCGCGAAGATTTTCCGCTTCGAGGCGGGGGCTTCCGCCAACATCGGAGGAATGAACAGCAAGGATGACCCTGACGCCTTTGTCGGGGAGTATAAAAAGGTCAGAGACAACGCCTACCGCGGGAATTTCGCTCTCACCTGCCTTTTGAACAAGAGCTGGGTCACCTCCCTCAAACTGGACGGGTCGGTATCTTTTCAGGATAACCTTTCCCATTATCACCAGTGGAACACATACGGTTCTGTGCAGCCGTCAGTGCACAGCGAGCAGGAGGGCTATTTCCTCGCCGACCGCCTGCCGTTCACCTTCTTCTCTGACCAGATAGTGGATTCCAGAGAACTGGATTTCGCGGCGTCGTTCAAGTATGACTGGACAAAGCGCTGGGGCGAGATAAAAAATCAGGTCAAAGTCGGAGCGCAGTGGAAGGCCAACGGCAACGTGGGAGAGGGAGAATACTATCAGGATCCCGCCCTCGCGCCTTCTGGCTACCGCCCTCGCCCGTACAGCCAGTATCCTTTCATGCATAACCTCGCCGTTTACGCGGAGGATCATTTCACTCTTCCTGTGGGCAAGACTAAGCTCGAGCTCACCGCCGGCGTGCGAATGGAGAATGTCTTCATCAGAAACTCTTCATACAAGAAGATGAACACTTTCTCTCCTCGATTCAACGCTAAGTGGGCCTTCGGGGAGAGTGTCAGCGTCCGTGCCGGCTGGGGTATCACCGAGAAGCTGCCATCATTCTACATCCTCTATCCTAAACAGGAGTACAGGGACATCCAGACCTTCGGTTTCTCTCATGGAGAGAGCGCTTCCTATGTCTATTACACCCAACCGTACATGATGGAGTTCAATCCTGCTCTGCTATGGCAGCGTAACTCCAACTCGGAAATCGGCGTGGACATGGACCTGAAGGGCTTCAAGGTCAGCCTTGTAGGTTTCTACAACAAGACACAGAATCCTTATAAGTATTCGAGCAGATACACTCCGTTCACATATACTATCCTCCAGAAGCCTCAGGACTATACCATGCCTGGCGACCCTCAGATCCGAGTGGATTCTCAGACAGGTGAGACATACGTCAGAGGTGGAGATAACGAGTTCTGGACACTTATGGACACCAAGGTCGTGGACAAGACATTCGTGAAGAACAGTTATCAAGACAACGGAGCGCCTATGCACAGAGCCGGAGCAGAGCTTACAGTTGATTTCCCGGAAATACGCCCGATAAAGACTTCCTTCCGAGTAGATGCCACCTACAACTGGACCCGCACGGTCGATGATAACCTGTCCTATTACTACCAGACAGGCTGGTCACACAGCTCCCTCGCGAACCGCTCATATCAGTTTACGGGAATATACGCTAACGGCGGAAACGGCACTCCTGTCGTGAACGGCCGCGTGACCCACAATCTTGACGCTAACGTCACGGCGATCA
>JAKSJJ010000184.1 GCA_024398335.1 Bacteroidales bacterium
CGGCCTTAACAGCCGTGTCGTGAAGAAGGGCGGCGTCGTAATGGAGGAAGTCTGGAAAGTCGGCGGCGTATATTCAGCGGCTATAGAGAAGATCGTCGAGGAGCTCGGCAAGGCCGCGCAGGTGGCGGAGAACGACCTCCAGAAGACATACATCGCCAGCCTTATCGACTACTACACTACGGGTGATCTCAAGACTTGGGATAAATATAATATTGAGTGGCTCCAGGATACTCTCGGAACTGTAGATTTCGTCAACGGTTTCGTTGAGGATTATAACGATCCTCTGGGACGCAAGGGCTCATGGGAGGCTCTGGTGAACTTCAAGGATGAGAAGGCCTCAGAGCGCACGGAGATCCTCAGTGCCAATGCTCAGTGGTTCGAGGACCATTCTCCTGTAGATCCTCGTTTCAAGAAAAAGGAAGTCAAGGGCGTGAGCGCGAAAGTCATCAATGTCGTGACTCTTGCGGGCGACAGCTATCCTGCCACCCCTATCGGAATCAACCTTCCTAACGCTGACTGGATCCGTAAGGACTATGGTTCGAAGTCTGTGACCATCGCCAATATCACCAGCGCATACGATTGCGCGGCTCAGGAGTCTCCAAAGAGCACTCTCACTGAGTTCGCCTACGACCAGGCGGAGATTGATTTCGCGAAGAAATATCTCCACATGACCGACGACATCCATACAGACCTTCATGAGTGCCTCGGACACGGCTCCGGACAGCTCCTTCCTGGAACTTCTCCTAATGCTATGGCTGAGTTCAGCTCTACTCTCGAGGAGACCCGCGCCGACCTTTTCGGACTTTATTATATGGCTGACGCGAAGATGGTTGAACTCGGAATCCTGGATGACCCACAGGCATATAAGGCGGCGTACGCTAATTATATCCGTAACGGTCTGATGGTGCAGTTCACCCGCGTCGAGCTCGGTCGCCCTAACACTGAGGCTCACATGCAGAACCGTCTCCTTATCGCCGCTTGGTGCTACGAAAAGGGTAAAGGACTCGCCCAGGGCGGCGCTGATGTCATCGAGAAGAAGGTACGTGACGGAAAGAGCTATTTCGTAGTCAATGATTATGAGAAGCTTCGCGGACTTTTCGGAGAACTCCTCGCTGAGGTCCAGAGAATCAAGTCAGAGGGAGACTATGCCGCAGGTAAGGCTCTTGTCGAGACCTATGCTATCAATATCGACCCTGAGATCCACAAAGAGGTCAAGGAACGTTACGCCGCCCTCCAGCTCAAGCCTTACGGCGGATTCGTGAACCCTAAGATCGTCCCTGTCGTGAAGGGCGGTAAGGTCGTTGACTATAAACTCGACTACACTCAGGGCTACCTCGAGCAGATGCTTGAGTATGGACGCGATTATTCAGCGCTTTAAATATTATCTGGGCATAGAGAGGGCGATGTCGCCTAATACGGTGACCTCGTACGTCTCAGATGTGTCCGCTTTTACGGAATGGTTGTCCGGGAAAGACCCTGCCGGGGTCGGCCCGGATGACCTTTTGTCATATTTCAGCGAGAAAGAATTCGCCTCGAAGCGTTCCCAGGCGAGGGCTCTGAGCTCCCTGAGGTCATTTTTTGGATGGCTGGTCACCGAGGGAGAGATAGAAGCGAACCCGTGCGATAAGGTCGAGGCCCCGAAGCTCGGGCGTTATCTTCCTGACGTGCTGTCGGTGGAGGAGGTCTTCGCCATTATCGACTCTGTCGATTTAGGGACATGGAATGGATTGAGAGACAGGGCGATACTCGAACTTTTGTATGGCTGCGGACTGCGCGTGAGCGAGGCGGTGGGGCTGAAGCTCTCGGACCTGTTTTTTGATGAGGGTTTTATCCGTGTCATAGGTAAGGGGGACAAGCAGAGGCTGGTGCCCGTAGGGGAGAGCGCCGTGGATGCGGTGCATGCATATCTGGAGCATAGACCCTCTCCGGCGGACAAACTTAGCCGCGACCGTCTGTTCCTTAACAAGGCTGGCCGACCTCTAAGCCGTATCTCGATGTTCAATATGGTGAAAAAGCAGACTTTGGCGGCGGGTATTTCCAAGGAGATATCTCCCCACACTTTCCGCCATTCTTTCGCGACTCACATGATAGAGAACGGGGCGGATCTTCGCCTTGTCCAGCAGATGCTTGGGCACGAGAGCGTGCTCACGACAGAGATTTACACCCACGTCGAGTCATCAACATGGCAAAATGCCGTGTTGGAAAATCATCCGGGGAAAAAATAGTCTTACTCCTTTTCGGCGGCGACGGCGGCGTTGTAGCAGTGGCGGCAGAGAGGCTCGTAGATGTCCTTCTCACCGAGAACTACGAGTTTCCCGCTCTTTGAGAGACGGTGGGAGTGCTGGGCCGGAGAACCGCATTTCACGCAGATGGCGTGGACCTTCTGGACATCCTCAGCGACAGCCATGAGAGATGGCATAGGACCGAAAGGCTTTCCAAGGAAGTCTGTATCCAGTCCTGCTATGATGACTCGGATACCCTTATTGGCGAGAGTCTGGACTACTTCCACGATATTCGCACCGAAGAACTGGGCCTCATCTACGCCGACAACCTCGATACCGTCCTCGATGGCCTGGAGCATCTGGGCTGCGTCTTTGATCGGTGTTGACTGGATCTTATGCTGGTCATGCGAAACCACCTGTGTCTCAGAATAACGGACATCGATAGAAGGCTTGTAGATAGCTACTTTCTGGTTGGCGAAAACCGCCCTTTTCATTCTTCTGATGAGTTCTTCGGTTTTTCCCGAGAACATTGAACCGCAGATCACCTCAATGGAGCCTGCTTTTTTTGCGATTTCAAGAAACATAAGTAATTTTGCACTTTGACTATCGCAAATATAGTCAATTCTTGGTTTATGGAGAAGACGAAAAAAGAAATTTTTGAAGAACTTACCGCAATGGTCGACGACCTCAAGCTCAGGCTTGCCCAGGTCGAGGCCTTGATGGAACAGTATAGGCAGGCCGCGGACGATGACGCGGTGGATGTGTGGCCTTCCGAGGTTGTATATGGAGATATCGAGGTGGCTGAGCAGGTCGTTTCTGACGCTGAGCCAGTGGACATGACAGAGCCAGTGGACATGACGAATCCTTTGGATATGACAGAACCCGTGGAGGAGGCAGAGCCTGTGGATATGCCGGAGGTGATTGACCTTCTTGATCCTGTTGAGGATGCTCCTGAAGCTGAAATCCCTGCTCTGGCGGAGATGGAAAGCTCCGTCGCTCAGGTCTTCAGCACCGCTCCGGAGGCTGACGTTTTCGTCCGGAAAACTCAGAAGACCCAGGTTTCTGAGCCAGCATCAGTCAAGACTTCGGCCAAAGCACCAGCCCAGGCTCCAGAACCAGCACCAGCCCAGGCTCCGGAACCGTCCCCAGCTAAGACTCTGACCCAGGCCCCGACCCAAGCACCAGCCCAGGCTCCAGAGCCTCAGTCTA
>JAKSJJ010000185.1 GCA_024398335.1 Bacteroidales bacterium
AAATAGTTTATTTCTGTTTTCTTTTCCAGAGGAAGAAGAGAAGGACGCTAAGGACGCTGGCTGCGATCTGGATTTCGATATTCCAGGTCACAGGCAGGCGGAACCCTATCTTGTCAATACATACGTAGCTGACGCAGATTCCTGTCATGAATGCGGCGGGAATCAGGGCGATCATATAAGCTAGGCCCTTTCTTTCCTTGGCGAGGAATACAGTGCCTAGCCAGAGGGCGAAGCATCCGAGACTCTGGTTAGCGAGTCCGAAGTACCTCCAGATGATATTGAATCCGTCCTCGTTGGCGACATTGAACCAAAGAAGGAGAATAGTCA
This sequence comes from Bacteroidales bacterium, assembly GCA_024398335.1. Taxonomy (GTDB): domain Bacteria; phylum Bacteroidota; class Bacteroidia; order Bacteroidales; family UBA932; genus Cryptobacteroides. Next base: position 328 of record JAKSJJ010000185.1, read on the forward strand.
CGACGAAGATAGGAAGCGCTATGATGAGCCTGTTGCGGCGAGGCTTCTGGTCCAGTCCAACGAAGTCTGCCACGATGAGGCGTGCGCTGCGGAATGCGGTGTCGCCGCTGGTGATAGGGGCCACTACGACTCCCAGGACAGCGAGGATTCCTCCTACCACTCCGAGCCATGCGTTAGCGATGCTAGTTACCACTACCGGAGCCTGACCCGAGCTGGCTCCGACTTCCTGCATGCCGCCGTCAAAGAAGAAATATGATGATACGGCCGCCCAGATCAGGGCTACTATTCCCTCTGTTATCATAGCGCCGTAGAAGATAGGTCTTCCGAGCTTCTCGTTCTTGAGGCAACGTGCCATCAAAGGGCTCTGCGTGGAATGGAATCCGCTGATTGCTCCGCATGCGATGGTCACGCAAAGACATGGTATGATAGGAAGTCCTGTCATGTTAAGTTCAGCGCCACCTTTGCCGAACATGTCCCAGACCTCAGGAATGCTTGGCCACTTGATAAAGAGGCAGACCATAAGAGCGACGGCCATGAACAGCAGGGCGAATGAGAAGACAGGGTAGATCTTTCCAATGATCTTGTCGATAGGCAGAAGTGTAGCTACGACATAGTAAACGAAGATGATACCGACCCAGATCATGATGGAAGAGCGTCCGCCGGATCCAAGAAGGTCGCCCAGGATAAGGGCGGGGCTGTAAACGAATACGGTTCCGACAAGAAGCAGGAGCACCATGGAGAAAACGAGCATGACCTTTTTCGTACCCTTCCCCAGATACAATCCGACGATATCCGGAAGGCCCGCGCCCTCATGCCTCATGCTGAGCATGCCTGTGAGGTAGTCATGTACCGCTCCGGCGAAAATACATCCCAGGACTATCCAAAGATATGAGGCGGGACCGAACTTGGCTCCCATGATCGCTCCGAAGATAGGACCTGTACCCGCGATGTTGAGGAATTGTATCATGAACACCTTCCACGAAGGCATCGCCACGAAGTCCACTCCGTCTTCTTTCGCGACTGCCGGAGTGACGCGGCTCGGATCAGGACCGAAGATTTTGTCAACAAATTTTCCGTAAAGGAAATAGCCTGCGATAAGAGCGCAGAGGCTGATGATGAAACTATACATTATGCTTTCTTGTTTTTATTCTTCTTTGAAGGTGCTTCCTGCCGGGGTTTAAGGGCTATCCAGAGCGCCCTGCCTGTCAAGATAGCCTGTGCGGCGTAGTATGACACCATGATAAGATATTTCTCGCCAGGGACAGCTCCCACGAACATGTTCCACGCCAGGATGAAGTCAGACGCGACGAAGAGAAGGGCTCCCACGCCGAAGATCCAGTCCTTCTGCATAAGAGCGGAGAACGCCATCACGACAATCACGCAGGCGTAGGCGATAACTCCTATTTTAAGCACGGGGTCATTCACGCATGGGACGATATCCGCCATGGCCTTTCCGAAAATGTATGTACACAGGGCCAGGCATGCTCCTAAATAGATACCGTCGCCTTTTTTAGCTTTTTTCTTGTTTTTCAGCCCCCTGTGGAGGAAGTAGATGATGAAGAATACATGGGCGATGGCGAAGCCTCCCATCTGGCCGATGAACGCCAGATTGCTGGAGGTCGTAGCCTTGAATGAGCCGGACAGGTCTCCGAGGGCGGAAAAAAACAGCGCGAGACACATAGGCCAGGGCAGAAGGCCGATGGAAAACAATCCAAGCGTGAAAAGAGGAATGCAGATCTTGTGAGGTAGAGCGAACTGCGGTATAAAATAAAGGATGGCGAAGAGCAGGAATATGGCGCCCCCGGCGATTATCCTTTCTTTTAGATATGCTTTGGTCATGTGGCTTCGTGTATTTAAGGCAAATCTAACGATTAATTTTGTATTTTTGCCGAAAATAATGCAGTTATGACCATTGAGACCCCTTCGACAAGGTGGAAAGATTACGAACTTATCGACTCCGGAAATTTTGAGAAACTGGAGCGCTTCGGCTCATATTATCTGGCTCGTCCTGAGCCAAAGGCCCTCTGGGCCAAGACCCTCCCGCAGGAGAAATGGAATTCTCTGACCCACACCCGATTCACTCCAGGGGCCGGTTTCGCGAAGGCGGGCAAGGAGGATAGCGGTACGTGGGACCGCATGCGCAAGATGGACGATCAGTGGTACATCACTTATCCTCTCGCGCAGGGAAAGAACCTCCGCCTCAGGCTCGGACTTACTTCGTTCAAGCACGTTGGCGTGTTCCCTGAGCAGGCGGCAAACTGGGATTATATTTATTCTCATACAAAGGCGGCCGTGGAGAAGGCTAAGGCGGAAGGAAGGCCGACGCCGAAGGTTTTGAATCTGTTCGCATACACAGGCGCCGCCACACTGGCGGCGAAGGCGGCGGGAGCCGATGTCATACATCTTGACTCAGTGCGCCAGGTGGTGACTTGGGCGAGAGGAAACATGGAAAACAGTGGGCTGGACGGCGTGCGCTGGATAGTGGAGGACGCGATGAAATTCGCCCGCAGGGAGTCTAAACGCGGCAATACATATCAGGGAATCATCCTCGATCCTCCGGCATATGGTCATGGTCCTGACGGAGAGAAATGGAAACTTGACGAATGTCTCTACGAGATATTGACCCTTGTCAGCACTATCTTGGCGAAGGAAGACAGTTTCATGGTGCTTAACCTCTACTCGAACGGTTATTCGGCCGTGCTCGGAGAGACTCTTGTTCGCCAGGCATTCGGCTTGAAGGATGCCCAGGACGGCACTCCTGTCAATTATGAGTCTATCCAGAACGGCGAGCTCGTGCTTCGTGACTCATTCGGTAAGAACCTTCCTTTGAGCATATTCGTCCGACTGGCAAGATAGCCTTACACATAGGTATAAAAGGATACCCCGCCGTGGATCTCTCGACCTTCGGCGGGGTTTTGTCACATATGCTTATGAAATCAGTATTTATGTCAGTGTAGGTTATTGCCAATATCGTGCCATAAAAAAAGACGCAGGGGAGTCTTTTTTGTTATCTTCGCGTACTGGTTAAACGTATGCGCAAAAATCGCCTTCATATCGTCGTGTTCTGCCTCT
>JAKSJJ010000186.1 GCA_024398335.1 Bacteroidales bacterium
AGAGGTCATAGGGAAGTGCCCGTTGACCCTGGAGGTCGTCCCGGGTGGCGTGAATGTGCTCAGCAATATCTGAGGCTTTTTTTTTAGAGGTTGACTACTTTCGGCAGTGGGCTTTCGAATCTGAGAGTCTCGCCTGACCAAGGGTGTATGAACGCTATCGTCCGCGCATGCAGCCCGAGCCGTCCGACGGGGTTTGTCAGCGCCCCGTACTTCTTGTCTCCTGCCACAGGGATGCCCATCTGGGACGCGTGTACCCTGATCTGGTTCTTCCTTCCTGTCTCAAGCTCGAACTCTACGAGCGAATAGCGCATCTTGCGGCTGCCTTTCGCGTCCTTATAGTCAAAGGCGGGGAAGCTCCCCAGCAATTTGTAGTGGGTTATCGCCTTTTTTCCGTCTCCCGCTTTGTTTGAGGAGCGCACTTTCATCGACTTGGGATTATCGCTTAGCCAGCTTGTGAAGGTGCCTTCTTCTTTTTGAGGTACGCCCTCTACCAACGCCACGTACTTTCTCTCAAGGACAGCCTCGTCCCAGTATTGCTGGAGCGCCTCTTTCGTGTCTTGGGTCTTAGCGAATATCATGACTCCGGAAGTGTCCCTGTCGAGTCTGTGAACGACAAATACACGCCCGCTACTTTGTCTGGACGCGAGAAAAGAGTGGGCGGTAGTCTCCTTTATGTCGTTGCCGCCTCTCGCGGGATCATGTGTGGACACGGAAGGCAGACCTTCAGGCTTGTCTATAACGAGAAGGTCTTCATCTTCGAATATGATTTTAGGCTCTTTCATCTTTACACATCAGGAGCGCACTTCACAGCGCGCTCCCTTGCTAGTTAGTAGTGTAACCTTTCGGTAATGATTTTGTGGTTAGTGTTCCACAAAATTAGATATTAAATGCAATAAAGCAAATATTTCTACGCTTTTATCTGTTTTTTTTGTCATTTTTGCAATCATTAAATCTCAAACATGCATAAATATACATTATTTAACATTTTTTTTGCAGGTTTTGCCCTCCTCTCGTGCGCAGGCGGCCAGACTGCTCAAAAAGAATTTGATGTCTCCGGCCGTGTGGTTGACGCCACGATGAACAGCATGAGCGTGCTGGTCGGCCCTTCTGATACTGTAAGCATATCTACTGTCGAGTCCGATCCTTTCGTGGTTCCCGGCGTCCTTCTTGGTGATGTCGTGAAAGTTTCTTGCGTCAACGCTGTGGATGAGCAGGGGAAAAAGGTGATAAACGCTATGAGTCTGGAGTTCCTCAGGCGTTCGCCATTCTATTATATCCGAGGCACATGGCTCGAGAAGACCCCGCTTCCGGTTCCGGAAAAACCGAAGAAGAAAGGGGCGAAAGACGATGATAAACCGGTTGAGCCTAAGTACCAGGGCTTCGTATTCAATTCCGACGGAACGGCAAAGGCTATCAATATGCCTAAATATAAGCTCAAGTCCTGGAGTCTTGTGGACTCTACCCTGACTATGGTTTATGTCACAGAGGGCGCTGTAAGCACTAAAGGCAAGACACAAACAAAGGACTCCTCCGATAAGAAGAAGTCCTCTAAGTCAAATGTCGAGCTTATGGATGTGTCTGAGACTTATACGGTTTCATCGATAAATGATGAGACTCTCGTTCTCTCCCGCGGTGAAAACGTCATCTGGGACCTCAGACGCAAGCAGTAATCTATTTCCTAAATACCGCTATATCGTAGCATACGTTCATCAGGATGTATGCTATGAAACTGATGAATACGGCGAAGGACCAGTTTAGACCGACAATCAGCGTGACGACCGCGCTGAGCGCGATAACGCCCAAGAAGGCGAATCTCATAGCCAGAATCTGCTTCTGGCGTTTGTCCAGGTCCTTGGCTTTCTTGATTTTCATCGAGAACATCGGAAGTTCGCAGACAAGAAGCAGGGAAAGGACAACGCTCATGACGGGGATAAACACCTTGCCATCGCACCAGCTGTTAAGGAAACATCCTTGTCCTTTGCTTGCCAGATAGATAAGGGATCCGCATATCATGGCGCATGCCGGAGTCGCGAGTCCGATGAAATTCTCGCTTTGACGCTCGTCACAGTTGAATTTGGCAAGCCTCAATCCGGAGAACACCGCGATGGTAAGCGGAACGAAGCAATATATGTCGGCTTGTCCATGGGCGCCCTTCATCCAATAGAAAAGCATCAGGGCTGGAAGGACTCCGAAGCTTACCATGTCTGAGAGCGAGTCAAGTTCCTTTCCTATAGGTGAGACGACCCCCAACGCTCTCGCGGTGAGTCCGTCAAAAAAGTCGAAAACGGCGGCTGCGAGCATCAGATAGAACGCCCAGTCGAAATGTCCGTTAGAAGTCGCTATCACGCCGAGGGTTCCGCAAAGCAGATTCATCGACGTGACGGCGTTAGGGATGTGTTTCTTTATGCTCATTATTTGATGCCGAGTTTCTTCTTCAGATCCTTGCTGAGTGCGTCTTTGTGGACGATGATGTTGAGGGTCTTATACTTCACGAAAGACTCAGAAGCGTACCATACTCCTTTGTAGTCACCGGCCTCGCCCCAAGAGTTCTTGACGATGAAGTACTTGGTGCCGTTCTGATCCTTGGCGATACCGTAGATGTGCATGCCGTGGTCGTCGGTAGTGAGCTTGCGGTCATATGCGTCCTGACGCATCTCCTGGGTGATCTCCATTTCCTCAGGGATAGCGTTCTTAGCAGCCTCCTGCTCCTCAGGGCTCTTTCCTACCCAGTGCTCCTGGTCTGAACCTGCCTGTGGCTTTTTAGCCTCTTCTGGCTTAGGCATAGTGGCGACACCTGTGCGGGTGAATCCCTTCTCGCTGACGTCAGAGCCCCAAGCGATGGTGTAGCCCTTCATGATAGCGTCTTCCATGACCTGCATGAACTCGTCGATAGGGAGGTTATAAGCGGTTCCCCAACGCCAGTTGTCGCAGACTTCGATTACTGAAGGCTCATAGAATGGGACATGTGAGAAGCTCTGGAGGTTGATATAGTCATCGGTGTTGATCTTGAGGGCGTCGCGGTAGCTTTCTGGAGTGTAGCTTGCTCCGTCAGCCACGAAATTCTCAGGATATTCACCAAGATATGCGGCCAGTACGCCGTCAAGGCCCTTGAGCCATGCGGTGCTGAGCTCGCGGTTAGGCTTGGATATGATAACATCGACGTATGCCTTGAGCACGGCGTCAAGCTCAGCCTGTACAGGGAGCTCTGTTCCGTACTGCATGCCTTTGTATGCCTCCTGTGATACGATACCGTAGTCTTTGATTACCTGGAACACGTCGCCGAAAGAGCTTCCCGCGGCGAAGTTGAGGTGGCCGTCGAGGCGTACATACTTGACTGCTCTGTCATGATATGCGTGGCTGACTACCCACATTTCTGAGAGGTCAACCTC
>JAKSJJ010000187.1 GCA_024398335.1 Bacteroidales bacterium
TGAACGGGAAGGAGCCCACGATCAGAGTAATGATACCGCTGATAAGCAGCGGAGCGAAGCCCGAATCCATGCCGTCGATGAGCGAGACGCCCACCGACAGGAACATGAACAAAGCGCTGACAAGCAGCGCCAGTCCGACGTATCTGGAAACGGCTTTAATGTTCATTACTGATTGTTGTTTTCCTTGAGGTTCTTAAGTCTTCTCTTAAGCTCTCCGTTCTCCTCGCACAGATCAGTCAGATATACATTCAGCTGACGCAACTGGTCATCGCCGTCAAAATCGTATGCGTACTTACGCCCTCTCGAAAGGAAATTATCCAGAGAGTCAAGCATACGGTTGATAGGCTTGACATAGTATGCGAGGATAAAGAACAGCAGCAGAAGAAGAAGGAGAAGTCCCGCTCCGACGGAAACGACGCTTGGAATAATACTCCTGTAGAATCCGTACTGGAACTGCTCCGCCTTATCCATCAAATCCTTGTGGACATCCTCGTTGTAAAGGTCCAGCTTCTTCGTGAAATCATTATACACAGGCTGGAGTTCGAAGAAGAACCAGTTGCGTGTATTGATGAAATCCGACACTATGACCTCAGTAAGTTCCTCGGAACAGTCCAGATAATCTACGAAACTGTCAAGCAAGGTATCCGTAAGGGGCATCAACTGCACGTCCGCTATCTCAAGGAACACATCCTCGCACTGCCTGACCGCCTCTCTGAAGTTATTCTTCTCAATCGCGGCGAGCGAGTCCGCGTCACCCACGATGGAGAGAATACGCAGATTGAAACTCTCCGTGGTAGCGGCGATTTTCTGGGATACATTGATGCACTCTATATCCTTCGCGATCTCCTCGGTCACATACGAGCTCATCCTACGGTACTCCAAGATGGAGATCACCGCGGTGACGAGCATGGTAAGACCGATAGCGATAATAGCCAAGGTTATCTTGGCCGACATCGGCAGAGTGAGTCTTTGTTTCTTTCCTGCGGACATAGCTGAAGAGTCTAGAACTTGAAGCTGTCCTTGAGGGCCACGGTCTTATTGAAGATGACCTTATTCTCGTCGCTGTCCTTGTCCTTGAAGAAGTAACCGACTCTCTCGAACTGTACGGCGAGTCCAGACTTGTCCTCAATAAGGGCAGGCTCAGCCCATCCCTTGGCGAGAACGAGGCTCTCAGGATTGAGGAAATCCTTGTAATCCTTGTCCTCAGGAACCTGGCTCATGTCAGCCAAAGTGAAGAGTCTGTCGTAGAGACGGAGCTCGAGCTCCTTAGCGTAAGCGGTTGATACCCAGTGGATAGTACCCTTGACAGAGCGCCACTCACCTGTTCCAGGACGGGTCGAAGGATCGAAGGTGCACTTAAGCTCCACGACCTTGCCGTTCTCGTCTTTGATGACTTCCTCACACTTGATGATGTAAGTATATTTGAGACGTACCTCGCCTTCTGGTTTGAGACGGAAATATTTCTTAGGAGCATCCTCCATGAAGTCAGCCCTGTCGATAAGAAGCTCGCCAGTGAAAGGAACCTTACGGCTAGCTCCCTCAGGGTCAGCAGGGTTGAGAGGACAGTCGAACCACTCCACCTTGCCAGGCTCCCAGTTCGTGAGAGTGACCTTGATAGGGTCGTCAGATACTACCATGTAACGGTTGGCGCGCTCGTTCAGATCCTGGCGTACGCACCACTCAAGCAGCTGGATGTCCATGAGCTGGTCACGCTTGCTCACGCCGATCTTCTCGCAGAACATCTTGAGGGACTCAGGGGTATATCCGCGACGACGCACACCGCAGAGGGTAGGCATACGAGGGTCATCCCAGCCAGCGACAAGACCCTTCTGGACAAGTTCGAGAAGCTTGCGCTTGCTCATGAGGGTGTAGGTGAGGTTCAGACGTGCGAACTCGTACTGATGTGAAGGGAAGATTCCGAGGGTCTGGATGAACCAGTCATACAGAGGACGATGGACGTCGAACTCGAGGGTACAGATACTGTGGGTGATGTTCTCGATGGAGTCACACTGGCCGTGGGTGTAGTCATACATAGGGTAGATACACCATTTGTCGCCAGTCTGGTGGTGATGCGCATGTTTGATACGATAGAGGATAGGGTCACGGAACATCATGTTAGGATGTGCCATGTCAATCTTGGCGCGGAGCACCTTCTCGCCGTCAGCGTACTTGCCGTCCCTCATCTCGCGGAAAAGTTTGAGGTTCTCCTCGACTGAGCGGTTTCTGTAAGGGCTGTCAACGCCTGGAGTCTCCACTGTACCGCGGTTCTCCCTCATCTGCTCCTGAGTCTGGTCATCGACGTATGCCTGTCCCTTCATGATCATCTGCTCTGCCCACTCGTAGAGCTGATCGAAATAGTCAGAGGCGTAGCACTCTTTCTCCCACTGGAAGCCCATCCAGCGGATATCCTCCTTGATAGCGTCTACATACTCGGTGTCCTCCTTGGCAGGGTTGGTGTCGTCATAGCGGAGGTTAGTCTTTCCGCCATACTTCTGCGCAAGGCCGAAATTGATGCAGAGACTCTTGGCATGTCCCAGGTGGAGATAGCCGTTAGGCTCCGGAGGGAAACGGGTCAAAATGCTCTTGTATTTGCCGGACGCTAGGTCCTCCTCGATAATTTCCTCAAGAAAGTTGAGTTTCTTAGGCTCTACAGCCTCGTTCTTTACTTCTTCCATATCTGTGTGTTCTAATTTTCTTTGTAATAACTTACAAAAATAGACATTTTTCACGAAAAAACGCATAATTTCGCGAACGGATAACAACAACTGCATATGACAAACTCAATGACCGGCTACGGCAAGGCCGAAGCGATACTGGAAAACGGCAAACTCACGATAGAGATACGCTCCCTCAACGGCAAGAACGCGGACATCAACCTCAAGTCCTCTCTCATCCCTAAGGACAAGGAGCTGTCAGTACGCAAGAAAATCGCAGAATCCCTTACCAGAGGCACTATCGACGTATTCATAAACTGGGAGGCCAACGCCGCCGACAGCGCGAAGACCATCAACCAGGACGCCGTCCTTGAGTATTATAAGCAGCTCACTGAAATCAAGAAACTCCTCAACTACACCGCCCCTGGAGAGGTCACCAGCGGCAAGGACGAGTTCACCGACCTGATGGCGACAATTCTCAGGATGCCGGACGTGGTGGATTCAAAGAAACAGGATATCATCACCGCGGAGAACTGGCCGCTTGTCGATAAGGCTTTCGACCAGGCCCTCGAGGCTATCAACGCCTTCCGCGCGACAGAGGGCGCCATCCTCAAGGCCGACGTCACCGCCAAGGTAGAGAAGATCCTTGAGTGCTCCCGCGAGATAGAAAAATACGAAAAAGAGCGCACAGAGGC
>JAKSJJ010000188.1 GCA_024398335.1 Bacteroidales bacterium
CGCTGCACCTCGCTTGAGATCGCTCTTACCTGGCCTGAACCCTTGCGGAAAACCCTCGGATAAGACTTGTACATACGCTCGGCGATGTGCCTGTGCTCCCTCTGGCCTCTTGGCGTCAGCCTTCCATCCATCCCGGCGTATGCCTCCAATCCTACGCTCGCATATTTAAGGATAGTGTCCGCCGCGTCCGTGATCGCTCCGTCGGCCTTGGCTTTCTGGAAAGTGTTTATCACTACATTATAGTACTTGTCGCCCCACGCTGAACGGGATCCGTGACGTCCATAATGACTGATATAGAACGGCTTATAACCCCTCGGAGCCGCGCTCTCAGCGGGCTTCGCGTCCGGATAGCAGCAGAGGTTTCCTCCTGCTCTGTTCGGGTTTTCCTCGAGCAGAGCCTTAGGGTATTCTTTCATCTCAAAGAGCGAAGAACCCTGGATCTGGGCATAGGAGTTTAACGAGAGAATCGCGAACGCGAGGGTGGAGACTATAAGCTGTGCTTTCATTGTAATGCGTGTTTTTTTAGACTAGTAAAGTTACTCTTTCCTAAGAAACTTTCAAAATATTACTATTTTCGCGTTATGAAAAAATTGATTATCTGCGCATTCGCTATTTCAGCGTTCTATACCATCTCTTGTGGAAACAACACCAATAACGGTGAGACTCTTGCTGTTGAGACAGACACTACCGCCGTGCTTTCAGCAGAGAGCGCCGCTACAACGACCTTCACAGTGAGCGAGATCCCTTCTGAAATCAGGACAAAAATGGAGGGAGTGTCCATGCCAATGGGCGGGGCGAAGGAAGTCGGCTTTGATGATCTTCGCTATCTTCGTATGTCCTATGTTGACTTTGAGGGAAATGATCAGGTAGGAGAGATGGTGTGCCATAAATACATCGCCGAGGATATGATTTATATCTTCTCGAAATTATATGAGGCGAGGTATCAGATAGCCCAGATGCGTCTTATCGACGAGTTCGGCGGATCTGATGACGAGTCGATGGCGGCTGATAATACTTCAAGTTTCAATTACCGCGTCGTGGCTGGAAGCAAGAGTCTTTCCAAGCACGCTTATGGAATGGCTGTTGACATCAATCCTCTCGAGAACCCTTACATCAATTCAAAAGGAACGGTCAGTCCGAAAGGGGGAGAGTTGTACGTGGACAGAAAATCAGGTCGTCCCCATATGATTGATGAGAACGACCTGTGCTATAAACTCTTTATTGAAAGAGGATTTATCTGGGGCGGAGCCTGGAACTCAGTCAAGGACTATCAGCATTTCCAGAAATCTCTTCCCGAGAAATAATCTTAGTTGATTTCGTAGAGTCCTATATACTCCATTATAAGATCGACGGCGGCTGCACTGAAATCATTTTCAAGATTCGGATCGGTCGCCGCTTTGTTTGCCTCCGGGAAAATCTTGTTCCATTTGCCGGCGTTGAAAGTGTACTGGGCGTTGATGACAGCGTGAATCATGTTCACTGCTCTGCTCTTAGGTGCTTTCTTTAACGCCGCGTCAGCGATTTTCTTAGCGGCCTTTACGTCGAAATAGTCGTCCATCGCCTTGACGTAAGCGTATGTGATAAGAGTATGAGCATCGGCTTTTTTGATGATGTCTTTCTCGCTCTTCCAGCCATACATCTCGTTAAGGTATGAAGCCATTATCTGGGCGTGGTCCTGACCGTCGAAGTTCCATCCGAACTGGTTGACGATTGCTAGTCTTACGCCGATGGTAGCGTATGTCTCTCCGCAGAGGACTCCGAGGACATGTCCGCCGAAGTAGTTGCTTTCAGCAGCCATTTTGACATTCGCGTCGTCCTCGTATGCTTCGACAAAATTAGTGGATGTCAAAGGGGAGTCGGCCATTGAAGGAAGGACAGCCGCGAGAGCTATCGCTAATGTGAGGAGTAATTTTTTCATAATTATTTTTTCATTGGGTCGCAGGTGAGACCTACGCCGAGTTTCTTGAATATCTTTCTGTCAACTTCGCTGAGGAGCACTGTTGAGTGGACCTGCGCGCCGCGGAGCTCAGGGAGTTTTTCGAGCGCCTTCTGGCAGTTCTCGTCAAAGAGGCTGAGCATGGAGATAGCCACGAGGACCTCGTCGGTATGGAGGCGAGGGTTGTGCCCGTGCAGGTAATTGACCTTAGTCTTCTGGATAGGCTGGATCATGTTCTGAGGTATGAGCTTCACCTTATGGTCAATGCCCGCGAGGTGTTTTGTGGCGTTAAGGATAAGGGCGGCGGATGGACCGAGAAGGGAGCTGGTCTCGGCGGTGATCAAGGTGCCGTCGTTGAGTTCGATGGCTGCGGAAGGAACTCCGGATTTTTCCTTTCTTTCCTTGGCGGCGACTGTGCAGACGCGGTCGTCTGTCGTTAACTTCATCTGCTGCATGAGAAGCTTTATCTTGGCGACTTCGCTATCATTGCATTTGCCTTCTGCCATGCTGCCCAGGGCGGTGTAATAACGACGGATAATTTCCTGCAGGGATGCTTCTTTACAAACGTCGTCATCGCTGATGCAGTAGCCCGCCATGTTGACGCCCATGTCTGTAGGGGACTTGTACGGATTCTCTCCGTATATGCCCTCGAAGAGAGCGTTAAGGACAGGGAAAATCTCGATGTCACGGTTGTAGTTGACAGTTGTCTTTCCATATGCCTCGAGGTGGAAAGGGTCTATCATGTTCACGTCGTTAAGGTCGGCGGTAGCGGCCTCGTACGCGACGTTTACAGGATGTTTGAGCGGAATGTTCCAGATAGGGAAGGTCTCGAATTTCGCATAACCCGCCTTGACGCCTCTTTTGTGCTCCTGGTAAAGCTGGCTGAGGCAGACTGCCATCTTTCCGCTACCTGGGCCCGGGGCTGTGATGACTACGAGCGGACGGCTTGTCTCGACGTAGTCATTCTTTCCGAATCCCTCGTCGGAGTCGATAAGGGCGACATTGTGAGGGTATCCTTCGATTGTATGATGGTAGTAAACCTTGATTCCCAGTCGCTCGAGTCTCTGGCGATAGGCGTCCGCGCTTGACTGGCCGTTGTAATGGGTAATAACGACAGAACCGACCATGAGGCCTCGGCCCATGAACTCCTCGCGGAGGCGGAGAACGTCCTCATCGTAGGTGATTCCCAAGTCTGAACGGACCTTGTTCTTCTCTATATCGACGGCGCTGATGACAATGACGACTTCCGCCACATCTCTCATCTGGAGGAGCATTTTGAGTTTACTGTCAGGCTCGAATCCAGGAAGGACTCTGCTCGCGTGGTGGTCATCAAAGAGCTTTCCTCCGAATTCCATGTAAAGCTTGTCGCCGAACTGGGAAATCCTTTCTCTGATGT
>JAKSJJ010000189.1 GCA_024398335.1 Bacteroidales bacterium
AGGCGATGACGGCGTGGCGGCGTTCAGCGTGACCTGCTATCTTGCTCCTGTGGTTTTCATGATATATGCGGCCATCTCTCAGTCAGCCCAGCCTATGCTCAGCTATAGCTTCGGCGCAGGCGATTTCGCGAGAGTGGGTAAGGTCCTGCGTCTTATCTCCGTTCTTTCTGTCGCCGCAGGAGTCGTTATGGCCCTTGGACTATCTATCTTCTGTAAACCGGTTCTCTCTATATTCCTCGATCGTGGAAGTTCGGCCTTTGATATGTGCGCCTATGGCTTTCCTTTGTTTACCGTCGGCTTCGCGTTTATGGCGGTCAACATCACCTTTATAGGCTATGCTCAAAGCGTGAAAAAGTCCATTCTCTCCGCCGTGCTTACCACGTTGAGAGGCATGATACTTCCGTCCCTGACATTTATTTTGATGCCGATGCTTTGGGGTGTCAACGGCCTGTGGCTGGCTGTTCCGGCGGCGGAATTATTTATCACTCTGGCAATCGTCGCCTTGTGGGGTCTTGGCATCTTCCACCTCAGGTGATTTCGCTTTTCTGGATTCTCCGATTATCACCATCAGCGAACTTATCAGAATGCTGAGGAATACTACGGCGTAGGCTGTGTTGCGAACGGCCGTTCCCTGGCGTATCATCTCCTCGCTGGTAGCGATCTGCAGCGGCAGGGTCGCGAGGACCGCGGCGATGAGGCCTTTAGGTCCGAGCGTAGTGATCAGCCTTCTGTCTCGAGGCGTGATTTCTTTTCCCCTGACCATGAAGGACGATACGTATCTTCCGCCATAGCATATCGCCACGATGACGGCGCCTGCGAGCACGCCCCAGATGTTGCCCAACTGTATGCTTATACCTATGTATACGAAGAAATATGTCTGCAGGACAAAGACTATCTCAGAGAAGAAGTCCCTCTCGTTCTTATTCAGTCCGCACATTTCCTCTGACAGGCGGAAACGCAGACGCAGTCTTCTGATTCTGTCTGTGTTGCCAAGTGCGATTCCGTAGCTGAGCACAGCGATACCTCCGTTCACGCCGATAAGGTCGCAAAGTCCGTAGAGGATGAAGGCGAGGGCGAAGGAGGTGAAGTGTGAGTTCTCCATCTGGGTGAGGAACTTTTTCAAGATTATAAGCCAAGTGGCGCCGCTTAAAAGGCCGATAGCGAGGGCTATGGTTATGGATATGCCAAGTTCTTTGGCGGCTTGCGCGAGGTCCATCTCTCCTGTCTGTATTCCGCTATAGAAAGCGAGGGCTACCGCGAGGCAGATAACGTCGCTGATAGTTGATTCAAGAAGAAGAACCGTGCCGGCCTTCTCGCCTGGTTTAAGCTGGCAGAGCATAGGAATGACTACGGCTGATGATGTGCCGCCGAGTACGGCTCCTATGTAGAAACTGTGTGGCCAGTCGAGTCTTAGAAGGAAATGTCCTATTAAGGCGCACGCCCCCAGCATGACGATGAAATTGAATATGGTCAGCAGGATAGCGCTTCCTATGGATTTTTTCAGAGCGTCAAAGTTGAGGTTCGTACCGCTGGCGAAAAGCACGCAGACGAGGGTCACGGTCGTAAATATACTTCCGGCGACACCAAGGTCTTCAGGCTTGACAAGCCCGGCAATAGGTCCTACGATAAGTCCTATCAACATCAAGAGCAGGACATTAGGAATCTTGGTTTTCTCAAAAAGAGCGTTGAATACATGTGAGAAAAGCACTAACACTCCCAGAGCGATTATAGCGATAGAGATATTCATAGTCTTAATTTAAAAGTAATGTCAATAATTCATCAGCTTCACGGGCTATATGATCCGCTCCCGCCTGGTTCAGTTCATCCTCGCCCCGAAAACCCCAACTTACGCCAATGGAGGCGACCCCTGCCGCCTTCGCTGTCTTTATGTCTGTCGCCGAGTCTCCGACAAAAGCCACTTGCCCGGAATCATGCACTCCGCATGAGTCCATACACAAGGCGACTACAGCCGGGTCCGGTTTAAGCGGAAGACCTTCTTTGTTGCCTAGGACGGCGCAGAAAGGAATATCGGGGAAGAATCGCTGTATCAGGATTTCCGTCCCCGCATGGAATTTGTTCGACGCCACGGCTAGGTGGATTCCTTTTTTTGCCAAGGCCCGCAATATGTCGTGGACTCCATCATAAGGCCGGCTTAGCACGTCAATGTGTGAGGTATAATAGGCCTTGAACTCGGCGAGTCTCTCGTCAATGAGCTCTTCGAGACATCCGCTTGCCTGCGCTTGAGCCTTGGCCTGCTCGGGGAGGGCTCTTGTGACAAGGTTTCTTATGCCGTGGCCGACCATCAGCTTGTACTCGCTTTCGCTGTGAGTAGGGAAGCCGGCCTTTCTCATACTGTGGTTGACGGCGGCTCCAAGGTCCCCGATAGTGTTTATCAGAGTCCCGTCCAGGTCGAATATGACAAGTTTATAGGCCATATCAGAAACGAGAGAATTTACTTACGTCAGTATTTGCCTCGGCTTCTTTCTCGATACCGGTGGAGTTATCTCCAGGAAGATTGGCGAAGAAGTCAAAGCCTGTATATTGCTCGATAAGATCCACGCTCACGACGCAATCCTGATAGTAATAGTCACTAGCCACCTTGTGCTCCATCCAGTAACCTATCGCTGAGGCGCTTGTCACCGCTCCGCCTGTGCCGCGCTTGACTTTAAGAAGCACTTTCCAGTAATAATTAGGGACAGGGACGTCCTTGGCAGCGTCGGCTCTAGGGTGGATCATGGTCACTTTCTCGTTGCCTCCGACCGTCTGAAGGCATGCTCCGGTGACTACATAGAGTGTGTCTGTCGCCTTAGCGAAGTTTCTTACCTCGCCTTCAAGGTACATCCATGTGCCTCCATTGAAGCTGTTCTGTATCTGTGGGGTGGAGTTGGTGGCGAAATAGGTCTGACTCTGCATGGTGCTGTGTCCGCTGCGGTCGGCGTCCGGTATCTGATGACCTCGTGCGTAGTATTCTCCGCTAGTGGCGGAACTACTCCAATTAGTCTGGCCGTAGGCTACGTTGTAGCTGTAGTCCCAGCAATTTACCTGTGAAGACTCAGCTATCGCGGGGTTTGGAGCCCATCCTGTTCCTCTTGAACCGCCCATGGTAGAAGAGTAAAGAGGGTATGCCACCCAATATGAGGTGTAGGTGGATTTGTCGTAGAGGTAGCTGTAGTTGCGCTCTGAGGCCTTCCCGGATGTGGAGCCCGCTCCGTTACCGTAGAATGTGCCGTAGTAATAGGAACTGTTGTCCGCGCTTTTGGCGGGAAGTTCCATCCATCCGCTGTGCCCGAAGACTCCGGT
>JAKSJJ010000019.1 GCA_024398335.1 Bacteroidales bacterium
GTTTTAAAAATTAATGGTATCTTTGCAGTCCCAAATCAAAGCAACCTCTTATGCCGGATAGGGAATCTGGGTGTAACGTTGCCACAAAACTTTAAAAAGAAATGGATTATATAAAGCTTGTAAACGACGCTTTCGCTAACGAGGCTGTCAAGAATTTCCCAGAGTTCGGTCCTGGTGATACCATTACCGTAACATACCGTATCAAAGAGGGTGACAAAGAGAGACTTCAGAAGTTCAAAGGTGTAGTGCTCCAGATCAAAGGCGCATCTCCTGCAACTAAGACCTTCACAGTCCGCAAGATCTCTAACGGCATCGGAGTCGAGAGAATCTTCCCTTACAACACTCCTTTCATCGATTCAATCGAGGTTAACAAGTACGGTAAGGTCCGCAGAGCACGCATCTTCTACCTCCGCGAACTCTCTGGTAAGAAGGCACGCATCAAAGAGCGTAAGTTCATCGTTAAAGAGGAAGCTTAAAAATACTGACTGGCTCGTTAGCTCAGCTGAATAGAGCATTTGACTACGGATCAAAAGGTCGTAGGTTTGAATCCTACACGAGTCACTTCCACGGAGTCCTGCAAACGAAAGTTTGCGGGACTTTTTGGTTATTGGAATATCTGATATTTTTCTTATATTTGCTCTATGCCCAAAGTGTTAATATCTAATTATATATGAAGAAAATCATTTTAACCATTCTGGCCGCCCTGGTCGCCATTTCAGTTTCAGCGGCGCCGAAGAACTACACCGTAAGTTCTCCTGACGGAAGCCTTGTCGCTACAGTCAGCGCCTCAGGACAGCTCAGCTGGAGCCTAACAAAAGACGGCAAGACAGTGCTGGAGCCTTCTCTTATTTCAATGACGCTCGCTGACGGCAGTGTCTATGGCTCCGCCCAGAAGGTGCAGAAGGTGAGCCGCGCCGCAGTGGATCAGACCATTGCGAATCCTCGTTACAAGAAAGCTCAGGTTCGTGAGCATTACAATGAGATGACCGTTGATTTCAAGACTTTCGCTCTTGTGGTGAGAGTATTTGACGAGGGTGCGGCATATCGTTTCGTATCGAAGTCAAAGACTTCTTTTACCGTGGTCTCGGAGCAGGCGGAGTTCACTTTCCCGGAGGATGCGAAGGTTACAGTCCCGTATGTCAGTCAGCATACAAAAACCCTTGAGAGCCAGCTTTTTAACTCGTTTGAGTCATATTACGACCAGTGCACGATAAGTCAGCTTCGCGAGGATCGTCTCGCTTTCGCTCCAGTGAATGTGAAGCTCTCAGATTTCAGCGTGAATATCACTGAGTCCGACCTTCGTAACTACCCAGGCATGTTCCTTTATAAAGGAGAGGCGAAGGGCGACGGAACTATACCTGTAGGCCCCGCTACTGCTCCGAACACAATAAAGGGCGTGTGGGCTCCGCTTCCGAAGGATTGCCATCAGGCGGGCCATAATATGCTCCAGAGAATCGTAGACAGCCGCCAGGATTGCATCGCGAAGCTTTCAGCGGGGGAGGCGACTCCTTGGAGAATCGTTGCTGTGGCAAGGGAAGAGGCGCAACTTCTTGACAGCGATATCGTGTGGCTGCTCGGAACACCTTCACAGGGAGATTTCTCGTGGGTGAAAGTCGGTAAGGTAGCGTGGGATTGGTGGAATGACTGGAATATCACAGGGGTAGACTTCAAGGCTGGCGTGAATAACGCTACATATAAGTACTACATCGACTTCGCGTCGGCTCATGGCATTGAGTACGTGATCCTTGACGAAGGCTGGTCGGTCAATAAAAAGGCGGATCTATTCCAGGTTATTCCTGAGATTGACCTTCAGGAGCTTGTGGATTATGGTAAAAGCAAGAACGTAGGTATCATCCTCTGGGCGGGCTACTGGGCATTCAACCGTGACATGGAGAAGGTTTGCCAGGAGTACTCAAAGATGGGTGTGAAGGGATTCAAGGTCGATTTCCTTGACCATGATGACCAGGAAATGGTAGCCTTCACCGACCGTGCCGCCAAGATGTGCGCCAAGTATAAGATGATGATTGATCTTCACGGAATGTTCAAGCCTGCGGGTCTTAACAGGACCTGGCCTAATGTCATCGGTTTTGAGGGAGTCAAGGGCCTGGAGAATATGAAGTGGAGCAAACTTTCTGATTTTGACTGCGTTACATACGACGTGCAGATTCCGTTCATCCGTCAGTTCGCAGGTCCTATGGATTATACTCAGGGCGCTATGCTTAACTTTAATAAGGCGAATTATCGTCCTAGCAACAGCGAGCCTGGCAGCCAGGGAACTCGTGCGCATCAGCTAGCTATGTACACAGTGTTCGAGGCCCCGTTCACTATGCTCTGCGATAGCCCTAGCAAATATATGAAGGACGAGCAGTGCGCCAAGTTCATCGCCGGAATGCCTACATGCTGGGATGAGACTAAGGTTCTTTGCGGAGAGATAGGCAAGTACTGCGCTATCGCTCGCCGTAGCGGTGATAGCTGGTACATAGGTGTCCTTAATAACTGGGATGAGCGTGACTTGGTTCTGGATCTGAGTTTTGTCGGAGCCGAGGAACTTACTGCATGGGCTGACGGAGCCAATGTTGACAGGACGGCGACTGACTATAGTGTTAAGACAGTGGCGGTCCCTGCGGACGGGAAACTCCGCGTTCATCTTTCTAGCGGTGGCGGTTGGACAGGTATCGCGAAGGGAGTGAAGCTCGCCTCTGAGCAGAAGGTCACTAAATTGCCTGCTCCGGATATGGAGCGTCAGACCGTTAGCTTCATGCAGGCGCTTCAGAACAGAAAATCCGTCCGAGAGTATTCAAACAAGGAATTGTCTCTTCAGGAGATTTCCGATCTTCTCTGGGCCGCTCAGGGCAAGAACCGTGAGGACGGAAGGATGACTTCACCTACTGCGAGAAACCGTCAGGAAATCAGAGTGTTTGTCTTCACAAAGGACGGCGTATGCTTGTATGACCATGACAACCATTCGCTCGTGGCTGTCGTCGATGGCGACCACCGCGGACTTTGCGCCGGGCCTCAGGCTTTCGTCAAGCAGGCTCCTGTCTGCCTTCTGATGGTGGCCGATTTCGAGAAGTACGGTTCTGAGGCGGATCACGCTAAGACGATGGTATTCTGCGACGCTGGAATCGTGTCGGAGAACATCAACCTTTACTGCGCTGCAGCGGGCCTTTGCACTGTCCCTCGCGGCATCATGAATCATGAGGGTTTGATTAAGCTGCTCGGCTTGAGTTCAAAGCAGGTACCGGTTCTTAATAACCCTGTCGGCTACGCGAAATAAAACATTCTCAAATATTCTAGACGCCTCCGTAAGAAAACGGGGGCGTTTTCGTATAAAGTAGTGTAATAAAAGATTTGGATTATGGAGCAGATTACATTAGTGAACGAATATGCGGGATTGAAAGGTATCAAGTTGACTACTTATTCCACCGCGATATCCATGGTGATGCCCATCTCTGTCGGGAAATTCTCAAGGGGATGGAGTGTTTTGTTGGACGGAGGGGAGAAATATACCCTGGTCTATCACTTCGATGCCAGGCTTGAGCGTCGCCTTGTAGAGAGGTATTGGGCGGACATGCGCTCCGATTACGAGGGTGTGACCTATACCTTCCGTGATATTCCGAATATGTGGAGAAATTCGAATTCCCATTTAAGACTGTTCCGCTCCGGAATGGTCAGAGGCAACAGTCTGGAGGATTTTGAGCGTTTTATTTATGACGGAGTCGGCGCCATATCCAGAAGCATCATATCTTTGATGATGAAGTATAATTCCGTGGATGACGGAGAGATTTTTCCATATTATTCGGATGCGGACCGCACTATGCTCCTTGGCCATCTGAGACCAGGTGGCATGAGGATGCGACCAGAAAGTCTGGAGGGGACCCTCTTTGATGGAGTGGAGGAGCAGATTTACGAGGGAGAAGTCTCTTCTAAGGGAGGCTTTGATGATGTTGCCGGCTTTGACGATCTTAAAAAGCGGCTCATGGACAATGTTATCTGGCCGTTGACTCATAAAGAAACAGCGAGACGATACAGGATAACCCCGCCTAACGGAATGCTTCTTTACGGCCCTCCGGGTTGTGGAAAATCTTATTTCGCCCAGAAATTCGCGGAGCAGGCAGGTTTTTCATTTATTTTCGTCTCACCTTCTGATGTTGGTGGAATGTACGTACACGAGAGTCAGGGCAAGATATCCGAGCTTTTCGAGAACGCGAAAAGACAGGCTCCTTGCGTGATATGCTTTGATGAGATTGACGCCATGATTCCTAAGCGTAGCACCACCCCTGGAATGGAGTATATGAATACCGAGGTCAACGAATTCCTTGTCAAACTGAACAATTGTGGCATGCAGGGCATCTTTGTCATAGGCACAACCAACGCGAAGGAGCTTGTCGACCCTGCCGCCCTCAGGCGTGGAAGGCTTGATTTCCATGTTGAGATTCCTTCTCCGGATAAGGTTCAGAGGAAAGCTCTCTGGGAGATTAACCTTAAAGATCGTCCTGTCGCGGCTGACCTGGATGTGGACCGTTTATCGGTGATTTCCATTGGACTTAACGCCGCTGATATAGCCTTCGCCGTGAATGCCGCCGCTCTCAATGCCGCTATGAATGAGGATGTTATCTCATTTGAGATGATAGAGAAACAAATAAGGGAGCTCGCCAAGGACGCTCTCCCTTTTAATGAAGTGGTAGATATACCAAGCAGCAGAAGACTTAAAATTTCGTAAGGAATTTGAGGGCAAGAGAAAGCGTTTTCGCTTCTTTCTGGAGTTTGGACTCGCAAACCAGAAATTTGGTTTTTTGCAAGCTCTCGGTATCGTAAAAATTCGTGAACTGTCCAATTTGGCTGAGCTGGATTGTCTCTGGCTCGTCTTCGCCTTTGAAGGATTTCTTGAAATCTTTCAAGTGCTCATAGAGTTTCTCAAGAATCCTGTTTTTGCGGACACATACGTTGTTCTCTGAGATGCACAGTTCCTTTGCTGACTCGGCGACGTATGTTCTTCTGTCGTCCAGGTAGTTCTCGATGATGATGCGGTCGCTCTCGCTGAGTTTCTTTATGGCCTCGTATAACTTGTCGATGATTACGTCGCGTCCCTGACTTTCTGTCTGAGTGGAAATGAAATCCCTGATGCGGACCTCGACATCCTCGATGTCACTTTTTCTTGAAGCCGCTTTGTTTTCTCTTTCCAGCGCGTCGACAAGCTCATTGCGTACTACTGTGGCGAGCAGGCAGGTGACATCCTTGCCTCTACTTGCCTCAAAACTCTTGCATGTCTTCTCAAGAGCGATAAGAACAACTTCGTCAATGACATAATCCAGATCGACATGGATGTCAATGGAGCCGAGCTTAGCCGCGGATTTGCGGAGCTCTTTTGTCGCCATTTCCTTGGCAATTTCATAGTATTTTGTGCAGAAATCAGAGAAATCCATAATATTATTATTTATAATAGTCCAATATCCAAGTCCGTTCAATCTTCCATCCCAGTCCTTCAAGGACACTCATGCGGGTTATCTCACGGTCTGACGCGGTTTTCGCGGACGCATATCCCGGGCCGTCGACAATGATTCCCTTGACATATCTTCCAGGATCCTGCGGGTCGACGATGGCCAGGTCAACCTTGAAGTCGGAGCTTCCGACCGAGGTGTTTACGGTATGGCCCTCTCTTCTTAATTTTCTCGCTATCTGCTCTACGAAGAGATCTTGCGCCGCCGAGGAACCGGTGGTCTTGCTTTCGAGGCATGATCGTCCGCTGATGGCGTACTGAAGGAACATGCGAAGATCGCTAACTCCTCTTGAAAGTCCTGCCGACGGGATATCCTCAGGCATGATTGACGAGAATATCTTCATCTCGACCCTCGCTCTGGATACGGCGACGTTGAGCCTGTGCCAGCCTCCGGCCTGGTTAAGCGGGCCGAAGTTCATAGGGAGACGGCCTTTAGCGTCAAGGGCGTATCCGACGGAGAAGAGAATGACATCTCGCTCATCTCCCTGTACGTTCTCGAGGTTTTTGACAAAGATAGGCTCGCTGAGCTCATTCGCGGCTTTCTTGAGCATCGAATATCTTCGGAGCATGTCCTCAAGACGTGACTCAATGGCCGCCTGCTGGGTGACGTTGAAGGTCACTACACCGATTGTCTGGTTCTTGAGAACAGGGTCGGACAGTCTTCGCTTAATGTCTTCCACGACCGCTTCCGCCTCGATGATATTCTGACGTGTACGTCCTCTGTCGTAGACGCCCTCGACTTTTTGGAAATGGACGGCGCTGCGAAGGTCATCCATCGAAGGGAATGTCAGCAGGCTGTTGCCATAATAGTTGGCGTTGCTGAAGGCGATAAGGCTTTCATGACGGCTGCGGTAATGCCAGCGCAGGTGGTTGGAAGGCAGGTTTATGCCTATGGCGTCATCAAGGATGCTGTCAAGGTCTTCCTTGTCGGCGTTTTCCTCGTCGAAGAAATTGCTTTGGAAGAAAGAGGTAGGAGGCAGCTGCTCAGGGTCTCCGACGATCACGGCGGCGTTTGCTCTGGCGAGTGAGCTCACGCTCTCGCAGGTAGGCATCTGCGACGCCTCATCGAAGATGACAAGGTCGAATTGTCCGCCTGCCGCTCTGAGGTATTGCGATACGGACAGAGGACTCATGAGCATGCAAGGGCAGACTTTCGGGAGCAGGCTCGGGATTTTCTCGAAAAGGTTGCGAAGGGAGATGCCTCGGCAGCCGTTTCGTATGGCTCTTGTGAGGGTGGTAAGTTCCGGGTTTAAATGTTCGGCGCCGGTCGCTGAGCGAAGGCGGGCCGTCGCGGCGTCGATGATGGCCTGACGGGAAGCCTCGGCGAATTCTTTGTTGAATTCTCTGAATTTCTCGATTCTGGACTCGAATAACTCGCCGCAGAAAAGATTGAGTCTTTCCTCTTTGGCCAGTATGTACTCAGCATAGGAGTGGTAAAGGCTTTTGTGGAAGAAATCCATCATCTGCTCAGGGGGGAGCGAGCCTTTCTCGTATGAGTCAACGATAATTGACAATCCGCGGGCGCGTAGCTTGGCGCGGTAACGAGAGTAGATGGCGTAGCGTCTGCCTTCGTGGAGATTGTCGTTCCAACGGATAGCCTTTCTTTTTACAAGAGCTATTTTATCGGGGTGAATTCCCACGCCGATAGGGGCGTCAAACAGTTTCTCGAGCCTTCTCTGGGCGAACCAAAGCCTGATACCGGAACTTGCCGCTACCTTCTCGAGAGCGACTCTGAGCTGGTCCTCGCACTCGTTCCCCCAGGCGATCAGAGGCATGTCCACAAGACCGCAGCCGCTGTCAATTCCGGTGTGGCGTATCGCGGTGATGTAGTCTTGAATGTCGTCTTCCATGTCCTTTATCGTACTGCCGTTCATTGATACGATAACAGGTCTGGGAAGAGGTCTTTCCGCTATGCTCTTATCCATGCTCATGTACTTGGACATGCAGTCGTAAAGAGACATTCCGGAAGGATATACTTTGTGGAGCGCCTGTACGTGTGAGTCAAGCTCTTTTCTGTAGGCGTCATTACGCTGGGCGAGCTCCTCGAAACCTTCCCGCGGTTTATTGTCGAGTATAGCGAGGGTTGCTTCCAGTTTTCTCATGACCACGCTCTTGCGTGTCTTGTTGGAGTGGAGCTCAAGGCAGAAAGGGTCCAATCCCAGGCTCTCGAGTCTGGATTGCACCACCTCCAACGCCGCTTTTTTCTCCGATACGAAGAGCACCCTTTTGCCATGGTACAGAGCATTGGCGATAATATTGGTGATAGTCTGGCTCTTTCCTGTGCCTGGAGGCCCGTGCATGACAAAGGATCTTCCCCCGACCGCCTCCGCTATCGCTTTCAATTGCGAAGAGTCCGCTCCTATAGGTGTCAGCACGCTTGCTGAAGGACAGACCTTGTCAAGGTCCTCATCCTGGGCGATCGCTCCAATATCCCGGACATGAAGACGGTTGTCTATGAAACTGGACACTAACGGACTTTCCCGCAGCATCTGGGAGTGGGTGTGGATGTCGTTCCAGATGATGAATTTTCCGAACATGAAATTGCCGACGAACATCAGCTCATCTACATCCCATCCGCCGCGGTCCCTGACTGCGAGTCTGAGGGTGTTGAGCACCTTGCGCACATCCACCTGCCCGTCTTTTTGCGGGAGAGGGTCCAGCCCAGGTATATTAAGGGAGAATCTTTGGCGGAGCATCTCCATCAAGGTCATGTTGATGATAGGCTCTTCGCCTGTCTCCACCAGAGTGTTTTTAAGACCGGAGAACTCTACCGGATAGAGCAGTACAGGGGCGACATATGGCCCTTTTCCTTCCTCGTCGTACCATCTGAGCGCTCCTATTGAGAGGAATAGCGTATTCGCTCCGCTTTCCTCCATGGTGCTTTTCGCCGCTTTTCGAAGCGCCACGACCCTGTCTTCTGTATCGTTCGGCCCGATGAAGCTGTGGAGCCTGCAGTCTTTCGCTTCCTCCCTGCAATAATTCCACATCATATCCGGCTCACAGAGCTGAGCCACTATGCCTTTGCGGAGCATAGGGCCTATCCATGCGGGATCAGGACTTCCCCAGATGGAAAGGGCCCGGCCGTTTTCAATCATCGCTCCGACTCGTTCGGGTTCCGGGCACATCAGCTGCAGACAGCTCGCATGGGTGTGGACGCTGATAAGATTGTTTCTAAGTGTCAGGTCGAGAAGTTTCCTCTCCCAAAGTCCCTCCTTGCCGATTTTGACAGGAGAGTCAAGGTTTATCTCGTCCTTGCTCTCAAGGGTTCTGTCTGAAGGGTTCACTTGCTCTGCCTCCTGGGCCTGTATCTCATATCCCTGAGGCGTCTTTATCCTGAGAGGCAATGGTTTGATACCTAACTTTCTTGATGCCGCGACATCGATAAAGCATATAAACTCATCAGGGGAAGACAACTTTAAAGCGGAGAGTTTCATCGCCTGGTCGAAAGACTCGCTATGGCCTGAGGCCGCGCACGTGGTCTCGAACATGGCGATGTCGTTTATCCCGTCGGCGCTTAGCTTCGTGAGGGTCGTCTGGTCGTCATTTACGGCGTATGGGGAGCTTTCTTTATTCAGCCATGCCCCCACGAACGCGTGACCAGGCACAAATACCAAAATGGGATTTATGCTGGCCGCCTCAAGGCAGGCCGCGAACAGCAGGGTCGTGTCCAGGCAGGTCGCGAGCCGCGTGGAGAGTATTTCTTCCGGCAGTCGGGTTCGTGGCCCGTCGTCATGGAAGGATGCCGGAACCCCGGCGCAGCTTATCCCCTCGTCACGGACGGCGAGATATATTGCCTCTATCTGCTGGAGTGTCCTTCCGGGGTCGGCGCTCTGATACCCGTCAATCTGCGGGGATTGGCTTATCTGCCCCAGATGTCGGGACGCTCCGTGGAGTATCTTCTTGACGGCAGGGTGGTTCGGCAGGACAAATGACGCGGTCAGCTCCGGCATGTTCCTCAGGCCCTCCCAATGGTCGTACGGCAGAAGATCCATAGAGAAACTTTCGCTATGGAGAATCTCTTCCTCCCGGAGAATCTCTATCTTGACTGAGCCGGTCGCCGGCTCGGTTAGGTTCGAGAAGTATTTGCTTGAAAGGGTGACGTTAACATCAGACAGGACCACCTTGCCCTTTGACGGCAGTGATCCTATCTGTATTGTTCCCGCATGGGCGAAGTCGGGGTCGAAGCCAAGACGCAATGACAGATTGTGAAGTTCTTCCTCTGAGTCATTACGTACGATGATGCTACGTATCGCATGTATTTTGTTCTGCATGCGGGAGAAGCTCATCAGCTCCGCATGGTCAATCTTTAAAGTGATTCTCATAATTTCTGTCTTGCTTACGACAGATATTACCCCTTTCTCCGTAAAATATTACAATAAAATCGGGAAAATTTTATTCTACGCAGTTGACGTTTACTGACTCGCTTCCGATCGCGAGGCGGAATTCGCCCGGCTCGAGATGCCATTTGAGGTCATGTCCAGCGAACGCGAGGTTCTCGGCAGGAAGGCTGAACTCTACTTTGACGCTCTCTCCCGCAGGGATCTCCACCTTCTTGAAATCGCGCAGACGACGTACTGAAGGGGCTACGCTCGCATAGATGTCACTGCTGAAAAGAAGTACTGACTCCTTGCCTGCGCGCTCTCCGGTGTTCTTGACATTGACGCTGACGGTAAGTATGTCACCTGCCTTGAAGTCAGTCTTGTCGACAGTCATGTCAGAATATTCGAATGTCGTGTAGCTCAGACCGTCGCCGAAGTTCCACTGGGCGTCAACCTTCGCGTCATAGTTGTACGCTCCAGCCATGGTGGTCACGTTCTCACTCAGGTAGTAGTCGTAAGGAGTGTAGCGGTTAGGGTACTTAGGGTAGGTGAAAGGCAGACGTCCGCTGAAGTTCTCCTCTCCGCAAAGAAGGGCGGCGAGGGCGTCTGCTCCGTAGTTACTTGGGAGCATGATGTCAACGACAGCCTTAGCCAATGGCTCGATGTCAGCTATGATGCGAGGACGTCCCTCATTGAGTATCAGGACGACAGGCTTTCCGGTGGCGGCGAGGGCCTTTACCATGTCTCTCTGGTTGGATGAGAGGAGGATGTCAGGGGTGTTACCTGGAGTCTCGCAGTAGGTGTTCTCTCCGATGCAGGCTACGATGACATCGCAGGAGGCGGCGTCACGCACTGCCGCGCTAAGGTCTGTCACCCTGTCGTCCTGCCATCTCGCGCCATAGTACTCTACGGCGGAGTGGTATTTGACGTTCTTGAACTTGGCCTGAAGAGCCTCGAGAATAGTGTTGTACTGACCTGTCATCTCTTCGCTAGCGGCCTTGTCGCCCTGCCAGCTATATGACCATCCTCCGTTGAGGGTGCGCATAGAGTTAGCGTTAGGACCTACAAGGAGAATCTTCGCGTCTTTAGACAATGGAAGCATGGCTCCCTCGTTCTTGAGGAGCACCTCTCCTTCTACCGCGGCCTGGTAAGCCATCGCCACATGTTCCTCGCATGCGAATTTCTCATAGCTGCCTTTCTTTCCATAAGGGTCGTCGAAAAGTCCCATGCGCAGCTTCGCTCTGATGATACGGCGGGCGGCGTCATCGATACGCTCCTTGCTGACCTTGCCTTCCTTGACAAGCTCGAGAAGTTCAGTGCATACATCAGGAGTGTATGGGTCCATGATCATGTCGATGCCGGCGTTGACGGCGAGCATGGCCGCTTCCTTGGTGCTGGCTGCGACATGGTCGCGGCTGTGGATGTTCTTTACATCTGCCCAGTCAGTGACGAAGAAACCGTCCCAGTTCAGGCCTTCCTTAACCCATCCTGTGAGAAGTTCCTTGTTGCTGTGGAAAGGGATGCCGTCGTTGATGGCGGAGTTGACCATGATTGTAAGGGCTCCTGCCTCCACGCAGGCCTTGAAAGGCTGGAAGAAGCGCTCCATGAGGTCTCTGTAGCTGACCATTGAAGGGGTGCGGTCCTGGCCTGAGACAGGCATTCCGTACGCCATGTAGTGTTTCAGGGACACCGCGGTGTGATATTCGTCGATGTTGTCTTTATCCTCGCCCTGGATCGCTACGGTCTCGGCGACAGCCATCGCCCTAGTCAGGCAGACGTCCTCTCCGTAGCTCTCCCATACGCGTGGCCAGACAGGGTTGCGGCCAAGGTCCATGACAGGGCTGAAAACCCAAGGGACGTTACAAGCGCGGGTCTCGTATGCGAGTACCTTACCCATGTTGGCGGCGTGCTTGGTGTCGAATGTGGCGGCGATGTTGACTTCCTGAGGGAAGAATGTGGCGCCTGTGGTGTAAGTCGCTCCGTGAATCTGGTCAAGACCGTAGATACATGGTATGCCCATCTCGTCCAGGGATATATCCTGGAGCTGGGCGATGAGGTCTCTGTAGTGCTCGGCTGTGGTTGACCCATTGTCTCCCGGGGTGTTGAGGATGGATCCTATCTTGTACTGACGGATAATCTGCTCTCCCTGCTCGGAGATCTTCTTTCCTTCTTTGTCGGTCACGACTGTGACGTTGAGCTGGACCATCTGCCCGATTTTCTCCTCGAGGCTCATTTTTGAGACAATCTCGTCTACTTTTTTCTCGAGTGGGCTCTTAGAGCATGATACCGCTCCTGCGATAACGGCCGCGGCGATTAATAAAAGTTTTCTTGTAGTCATTATTGTGTGGTTTTATTTTCCTTGCGCGAGTTTATCCAGGTACTGTCCGTACTGGTTCTTAATCATAGGGGCGGCGAGGGCGCGGAGCTTCTGGGCGTCTATCCATCCCTGCTCGAAGGCTATCTCCTCGAGACATCCTATCTTCAATCCTGTGCGTTTCTGGAGGGTCTCGACGAAGTTTGAGGCCTCTGATAGACTGTCAAATGTGCCCGTGTCAAGCCATGCGAAGCCTCTTCCAAGGGTCTGAACCTTGAGCTCTCCGGCGGAGAGGAATTCCTGGTTTACCGTGGTGATCTCGAGTTCTCCTCTGGCTGAAGGCTTGATGCGGTGCGCTATGTCAACGACCTTGTTCGGGTAGAAGTAAAGTCCTACGACCGCATAGTTGCTCTTAGGCATTTGGGGCTTCTCCTCTATGCTCAGGCAGTTGCCTTGGGCGTCAAATTCGGCCACTCCGTATCTCTGGGGGTCACTGACCCAGTATCCGAAGACTGTCGCTTTGCTTTCGTTCTCCGCGGTGGCCACGGCTTCCTTTAGCATCTGGGCGAATCCTGATCCGTGGAAGATGTTGTCTCCGAGCACGAGGCATGCGCAGTCATCACCGATGAAGTCTTTGCCTATGATGAAAGCCTGCGCGAGGCCGTCAGGGGAAGGCTGCTCAGCGTAGGTGAAGTTCACGCCATAGTCACTTCCGTCTCCGAGCAGACGTTTGAAGCCGGGGAGATCCTGCGGGGTGGATATGATGAGAATGTCCTTTATTCCCGCTGTCATCAGGGTGCTGACAGGGTAATATACCATAGGTTTATCGTAAATAGGCAGCATCTGCTTGCTGACACCCTTGGTGATAGGGTAGAGTCTGGTGCCGGATCCGCCGGCGAGAACTATTCCTTTCATGTTTTATTTCGGTATGGCGATGTAATATTTTTTCTTTTTAGGGTTGGTGATCTTCGAGTCTCTGAGCCATGGGTTGGCGCGTTTGAGGGCGGCGTAGGTGCATCCGTGCTCGAGAGCGAAGTTGATGAGCGAAGGCACATCGTCTTCCACCATGACTGTCTCGGCGATAGGGATGGGCCTGTAGTAGTCTGCGGGCACGATGTTGTACCCGAAGGCCTCCGGGTGCTCAAAGAGCATCTTCGCGGCGAGAAGGCGAAGCATGTAGCGCGAGGTCTCTGTCGAGAGCCAAAGGTCGAGGGCGCAGCTCTGGCACTGCTCGGAGAGTTTGCGGGAGATGCCTCCCATGCCGGCGTTGTAGCTCGCGGCGACAGTCATCCAGTCTCCGAACTTGGCGTATGCGTCTTTGATGAATTTACATGCCGCGACGGTCTCTTTCTCGACGTGGAAGCGCTCGTCCACCTCGTCTCTGACTTCGAGGCCGTATTGCTTGCCGGTCGCCACCATGAACTGCCAAAGCCCGGCGGCTCCGACAGGGGATACGAGCGTAGGCTCAAGGTTAGTCTCCACGACGGCGAGATACTTCAGGTCATCAGGGATTCCGTATTCTTTGAGAATAGGCTCTATGATAGGGAAGTACTTGCCCTGTTTCTTAAGGGCGAGAAGGGTGGAGGCGTGTGAATATGTGAACGATATCAGTTCCCTGTCCATTCTCTCGTAGAGGTCCTGGCGGGTAAGGTCTATCACCTCGTCGGCGAATTTAATGGAGGCCGGTACCCTCGGGCTGACTTGCGCGGAGGCCTTGCCGGAGGGGAGAATCGCTGATAGTGTTATTATGATTCCGAAGAGAAATTTAGCGGCATTTGTACTCATACAGGCAAATATAGCAAAAAATCGCTACTTTCGCGTCATGATTGGATTGTTTACGATAACTTCTGACCTCCATAAGGAGGTCGCTGACAAGATTCTCTCGGATCCTTTCCTCGCGTCGTTGGCCTCTGAGCTCGATTTCGAGGTCCACGGACAGGATTTTTCTGACTATGGCAAATGCGCATTGGATCTTATCTATGTACGTACAGGGGGCACTGAGGGTATTTTCCGTTCTCTTTTCCCTCAGATTTCAAAGGCCGGACGCGGGGTTGTCCTGTTGACTAGCGGAAAGAGTAATTCCCTTGCCGCTTCAATGGAGATTCTTTGCTGGCTGCGCCAGCGAGGTTATGCCGGAGAAATCGTTCAGGGAGACAATCAGAGTATTATCTCGAGGGTCAAGGCTTTGCTTTCGGCGAAGGATGATGCTCAGCCCGGGGGCGGCCGCTTTGTCGGATTTTTGCCCGAGACGTTGTCCCTGACTTCATCGTGGTCGGACGGCTTCAGGGAAACCATGCGCCTTGGCGTCGTAGGCCATCCGAGCGATTGGCTGATCAGCTCAGATGCTGACGCAGACGCTTTGCGTTCCCGTCTTGGCTTAGAACTGGTGGATGTGCCTATGGATGAGCTTGTCAGCCGTGTCGTGGATCCGAAATGTCCTTGCTCGTGCCCGTCTAGCCTTGTCCCGCTAAATGGTAATCTTTCGCGAGCTGATTTGCGCTCAATCAGCGAGAGTTCCTTCGCTACCGCGATGAAGGTCTATCATGCCCTGAAAAGCATCGTCAATGATTATAAACTAGACGGTCTTACCGTCCGCTGCTTTGATCTTTTGACAAGCGTCTCGAACACAGGCTGTATGGCTCTTGCTATGCTGAACGCGGAGGGCGTCCCTTCTAGCTGCGAGGGTGATGTCCCGGCTCTCGTGTCCATGATGATTTGTCGTAAAGTGCTGGGCCTGAGTTCTTTCCAGGCGAATCCTTCAAGAATTGACGCTTCGGCGGGAACCGTTGTTTTCGCCCATTGCACCATACCTCTTGATATGGTCGAAAGTTATAAATATGACACTCATTTTGAGAGCGGAATAGGCGTAGCGGTCAAGGGCGAACTTCCGCTGGGAGATGTGACGGTCTTCAAGGTGTCGCCTGATTTGAAGAGGGTGTTCGCCGTGGATGCCCAGTTGCTGGGCAATATGAAAGAGGAGAATCTTTGCCGCACGCAGATAGTCGTCAAAATGGACCCGGAGGCCTCAAGAGTTTTCCTGACGGATCCGGTAGGCAATCATCAGATAATCGTTCCCGGACATCATGCCGGCGAACTTATGTCGTTATAAATCATGGCTTTAGAGATAGAAAGAAAGTTTCTTGTCGAAGGCGATTTCCGCCCTTTCGCGACAAGTTCGACAAACATAAAACAGGGTTACATAGGCACGGTCAAAGGCCGCACCGTAAGAATACGTATCCGGGGTGATAAGGGCTATCTTACGATCAAGGGCGCCTCGGTGGACGGAGGCTTGTCCCGCTATGAGTGGGAGAAGGAAATCCCTGTCAATGAGGCGGAGGAGTTGCTGCTTCTTTGCGAGAAAGGGATAGTCGACAAGGAGCGTTTTCTCGTCCCGTCGGGGGATGGGGCACACACCTTTGAGGTCGATGTCTTCCATGGGGAGAACGAGGGGCTCGTGATGGCGGAGGTCGAACTCGGGGGCGAATCGGAAGATTTCCCTCGTCCAGAGTGGTTGGGCAGGGAAGTCACAGGCAAAGCGAGATATTTTAATTCATCGCTCCGCCGTTATCCCTTCAGCGAGTGGTCAATTCCTGAAAAATTGGGATTTTAGAGCCCGAGAAGGTGTTCGATGAGGATTTTCAATCCTATGAGAATCAACACCGAACCGCCGAAAATCTCGGCTCCTTTGTGAAATCTGCACCCGAGCGCCTTTCCTGTGAGCAGTCCTACAAGACTGAAAAGGAATGTCGTACATCCTATGATGGTGACAGGAAGGAGAATGCCTGATCCCAGGAAGGAGAAAGTAACTCCCGCGGCGAGGGCGTCTATGCTTGTCGCGATGGCGAGAACGAGCATGGTCTTAAAGCTGAAATTGCTCTGCTGAGGATGGCTGTCCTCCTGCTCGAAGGCTTCCCATATCATTTTACCTCCTATGAAAGCGAGGAGTATAAATGCGATCCAGTGGTCTACGCTCTGGACTTTCTCAGCGAAGGCCGAGCCTAGAAGCCACCCCAGAAGAGGCATCAAAGCCTGGAATCCTCCGAACCATACTCCGCAAAGGAGTCCTTCCTTGACGCCCGCCTTATTACAAGAGAGGCCTTTGCCGATTGAAACGGCAAAGGCGTCCATTGAAAGCCCTATGGCTATTATTAGTATCTCGAGAAATCCCATCTCTACATGCCTATTTGAAAAGGTTCTTTATCTTATCGATGATGCTCTTGTCCTCTTTATCGGGATTGAAAGAGTCGCTGCCCATCATCTTTTCCATCGCCGCTTTTTCCTCCCTTGAGAGTTTCTTAGGCATATA
>JAKSJJ010000190.1 GCA_024398335.1 Bacteroidales bacterium
CCGCGAGGGAAATCACCCCTTACAGGAACGAAGTTGATCTTTCCGTTCCATGACGGGCAAAGAGTGAAAAGGGTCTCTTTTATCTCGTCAAGATGCTGATGCGAGAAAGCCTTATATACCGATATGTTATTGTCTCTCCAGCTGAAATGAGTAGTCTCCGAAGGCTTAACTCCCGCTCCTGTAGAACCGGTGATAGCAGTCACATGGACCTCCGGGAGAACGCCAGCCGCCGCGAATGGGACGGTCGAGAGCTGGATTGCCGTCGCGAAGCAGCCTGGGTTGGCGATGTGTTTAGCTCCTTTGACTTTATCAAGGAACACGTCGTTCAATCCGTATACAAAGTCGCCGGCGTCCGCCTTGAGTCTGAAATCATTGCCAAGGTCGATGACGGCCCCGTCCCAACCCTTAGGGAATGTATCCAGAGCGGCCTGGGACTTTCCATGTCCTCCGCAAAGGAATACGCAATCCACATCCTCAGGCTCGCAGCCCTCGAAGACTTCCGTGCAGAAAAGCGCGTCACTATCCCCTACCAGGTCCGGATGCGCTTTCCATAGCGGCTCTCCTGCATGGCTCGCGCTCTGGGCGAAGACTATATTCGCAAATGGATGATTTACAAGTATGCGAAGGAGCTCGCCCGCTGTGTAGCCGGCGGCTCCTACTATACCTATATTTATTTTCTCGTTGAATGTCATTGTATTAAAGCTCTTTCTCGATTTCTGCTCCTTCCTGCGGATGGGCGGCGTAATATGCCCTGAGGGCGGTAGAAGTCACCTTGATGAATCCCTTCGCGTCCTCGCTGGTCCATCCCTTCTGCATCTCGCCATACTCTCCGAACTTATTCTTGACAAGGTCGTCTGGAGAATCAACGCCGACCATCTCGTAGGTATATGGCTTGAGTTCCACGGTCACTACGCCGTTGACGTTGCGCTGGCTGCTTTCGAGCATGGCCTCGATGTCCCTCATGACAGGCTCAAGATACTGGCTCTCGTGCAGGAACATTCCATACCAGTTCGCTACCTGATCCTTCCAATACTGCTGCCACTTGCTGAGAGTGAACTTCTCGAGGAACTTATGGGCGTTGATGATAAGCATAGGAGCCGCGGCCTCGAAGCCTACACGGCCCTTGATTCCGATGATAGTGTCACCCACATGCATGTCACGGCCGATTCCGTAAGGCGCGGCGATGTTCTCGAGGTCCTGGATAGCCTTGATGTGGTCAGTGTACTCGACGCCGTCGATGCTGACAAGCTCTCCGTGCTTGAATCCGAGCGCTACCTTGCGAGCGTCCGTCGCCTTCACCTGCTTGAGGTATGCGCTTTCAGGGAGCCCCTGCTTAGAGTCGAGGATCTCGCCTCCGCAGATTGACGTGCCCCAGAGGCCCACATTATAAGAATATTTGAGTTTCTTGAAATCAGCAGGGAAACCGTTCTTATTAAGGTAATCCACCTCGAATTGGCGGGTCAAAGCCATATCGCGGGTAAGGGTGATGATCTCGACGCCTGGAGCCATTACAAGGAAGGTCATATCGAAGCGGACCTGGTCGTTTCCGGCGCCGGTCGAGCCATGGGCGATGGCGTCAGCGCCGATCTCCTTGGCATAGCGTGCGATTGCCATAGCCTGGAAGATACGCTCAGAGGAGACAGAGATAGGATAGGTGCCGTTTCGAAGCACATTTCCGTAAACCATGTACTTCAAGCTCTTGTCGTAGTACTCCTTCGTAACATCAAGAGTCACATAGCCTTTAGCTCCGAGCTTGTATGCGTTTTCCTCATTGGCCTTGAGCTGCTCCGGGGAGAATCCGCCTGTGTCGGCACAAGCCGCATAGACATCGTATCCCTTCTCTTTAGCGAGATACATGACAGTGAAGGAAGTGTCCAGTCCACCGCTGAACGCGACGACGACTTTCTTTGGCTGAGGTCTATAAAGCATACCGGTACAAAGGCAACGTGTGAAATTATTTCTTGTAAGGACATCGTAGTTGATACAGCTCTCGCAACCCTTCCAGAAGGTAGGATCGGTCGTGAGCTCATCGAATGTCACAGGAACATAGCCAAGCTCCGTATTGATCTTCATAACGGCCGCGCCTGTTGTCAGACCGAAAATCTTGGCATTAGGGAACTTCTGTCTTGAGAGCTCGAAAGCCTTATGCTTGATAGCCTTCGCGAGGCCCTGACCGCGGAACTCTGTCTTGACGATAAGACCGGAGTTGGCCACGAACTTCTCATGATCCCATGACTCTATATAGCAGAATCCGGCGAAAACGTCGCCCTTCATGGCGATGATCGCTTTGCCCTCACGCATTTTCTGTTCAACATATTCAGGTTTCCTCTTCGCGATACCGGTACCTCTAACCTTAGTCGCTGCTTCGATTGTCTCTAGAATTTCAGGAACGTATTTGATGTGTTCCTCTGATGCGACGAGAATGTTAAATTCGCTCATGATTTTATATTTTTCTGATTATTTCAATTTTGACTGGATTCCCGGAAAACACGTATCCAAGGCGAGCAGAGCCTGCTGCGTCATAGAAGGCTCGCGGAGTATGACAAGAATCGTGTCGTCTCCCGCTATCGTACCCATGATATACTCAGTGCCGACATTATGGTCGATTATAGCGCTGACCGGGCCAGCGAAGGCAGGGGCTGTCTTTATTACGATGAAAGAAGACGAGCAGTCCACGCTCCTGATGCCGTCCACGCTGTCACGGCGTACTGTCGGATTGATCGACGTCGCATGCTCCGGAAGTCTGTATGAATATCCATCCGCCACATGCACCTTGACAACACCCAATTCACGGAGGTCTCTGGACAGAGTCGCCTGAGTAGAAGAATATCCCTCTACAGCAAGTTTGCAAAGCAATTCCTCCTGGCTGGAGCAGTTACTTTGAGAGATGATTTTCCGGACTGTGTCAAGTCTGTTTTTCTTAGGGCTCATTGTATATTTATTCGTATTTTCTGAATATTTTTGCAAAAATACACCAAATATTCATCAAACAAAATAGTAATCGAGTTTTTTTGAGCGATTTTGATTACATTTGTCATGAATTATTCGAATAAATATTCAATGGAAGGAATTTTCAACAGGGCCGAGCTGCTGCTTGGAAAGGAAGCGATGGACACGATAGCGGGCAAGAAGGTGCTCGTAGTCGGGGTCGGAGGCGTCGGTTCATGGTGCGCCGAAAGCCTTATCCGCTCGGGGATCTTGAACCTGACCATAGTCGATGCGGACCTTGTGAGTGTCACTAACATCAACCGTCAGCTCATGGCGACGACCCGCACCGTCGGCCAGCCTAAGGTGGA
>JAKSJJ010000191.1 GCA_024398335.1 Bacteroidales bacterium
GTCTCGTGGTTAACACCGTAAACGAACATTGGAGTAGCGTCCTTTGAAGGAGCTGACATGATGACCTTCTTCGCACCAGCTGCGAGGTGAGCTGAAGCGAGCTCCTCAGTAAGGAAGAAACCAGTTGACTCAACAACTACGTCTACATCGAGAGCGCCCCAAGTGATCTGTGAAGGGTCCTTCTCAGCGAAGACCTGGATCTTCTGACCATCAACGATGAGGAAGTTCTCCTCAACCTTGATCTCGTGGTTGAACTGACCGTGTACAGAGTCATATCTGAGCATGTATGCGAGATAATCTGCATCGAGAAGGTCGTTGATACCTACTACCTGAATGTCCTGAGAGAAGTTCTCAAAAGCTGCACGGAATACCATACGGCCGATACGACCGAATCCGTTAATACCAAGTTTGATCATTTGTTTTTTAATTATTTAAAAAAGTAAAACTTAACTTTTCGGTTTTAAGTGCGCGCAAAAATACAAAAAATAATTATATGCGCTACAAATTTTCGTAAATTTGCGCTATGAAGATTTTGTTAACAAACGACGACGGATACCAGGCGAAAGGAATACACGAGCTAGCTCACGTACTGAGCAGCCTGGGAGACGTATTCGTGGTGGCTCCGATGACCCACCAGTCAGGCATGTCAATGGCCATCTCACTTAGTCAGCCATCGATGGAATTCAAGGATCTTGGCTACGACCAGGACGGTGTCCATTGGGCCTATTTCGACGGCACGCCGGCGAGCTGTTCAAAGTTCGCTATAAATAATATTGAAGGATATAAACCCGACATCGTAGTCTCAGGAGTGAACCACGGCCCCAACGCCGCGACCGCCTCATGCTACTCCGGAACCCTCGGAGCCGCAGCGGAGGCCGTCCTCAACGGAGTCCCGGGCATAGGCGTGTCCCTGCTTGATTTGAGTCCGGACGCGGATTTTTCCGCAGTAGGAGAGATTTTCCCGGACATTTTCAAAAAGCTTATCCAGAACCCGACATCGCTGCGTAACGTCTATTACAACATCAACTTCCCGAAACTGCCCGCCAGCGAGATTAAAGGCGTGAAAGCCGCCCACATGGGTTTCTGCCGCTGGGTGAATGAGTTCAACCTCAACGAGGACGGGACCTACCGCATGCAGGGTCAGATCGTCGATTGCGACTACAATACCCCGGGAGCGGATCACCATCTTCTTCTCGACGGTTGGGTGACCATAGTGCCGCACCACCTTGACACCACCTGTTACGAAGAGCTCCAGAGAATAGAGAAACTTTTCTAAACCCATGAGATACTACATAATAGCAGGAGAAGCTTCAGGCGATCTTCACGGCTCGAACCTCATCAAGGGACTTCTCGGGCAAGACCCCCAAGCGCAGATACGCTTCTGGGGCGGAGACCTGATGAGCAAGGCTCTTGCCGAAGGCGGACACCCCAAGCAGGCCACTCCCGTGCGCCACTACAAGGAAGGGGCCGTCATGGGGATCACGGACGTTCTCGCTAAGGCTGGAAAACTCCTTCGTAACGTTAAAGACTGCAAAGAAGACATACTCCGCTGGAAACCCGATGTAGTAGTACTCATAGACTATCCCGGATTCAACTTTAAAATCGCCGAATTCGCTCATAAACAAGGCTTTAAGGTATACTATTACATCGCCCCCAAGACCTGGGCGTCAAGGGAAGGACGCAACCGTAAGCTCAAGAGCTTCGTTGACCGCCTGTTCATAGTCTTCCCGTTCGAGATCCCTTACTTCAGCCAAAGAGACATTCCTTTCATCTACAAAGGCAATCCCCTCGTGGACGCTGTCGATTTCAGCCCCGCGATGAGCCAGAGCAAGGAGGATTTTGTCAAGGCCCATGGCCTAAACGAAGGACGCTTTATCGCCATTCTGCCCGGCTCTCGAAAAGGAGAGATCTCCCGCACCCTGCCTATGGCCGCTAAAATGGCCCGCGAGATGCACGAAGATCCGCGCTACAATGATGTCACCTTCCTTGTCGCCGGCGCCCCTTCACGCACCGAGCAGGAATACGCCGCCCTCACCGAAGGGCTTGGCTACATGAAAGTCATCTTCGGCGACACCTACGGCATCCTCCGTCATAGCGAGGCCGCCGTCATCAACTCCGGCACCGCTTCGCTCGAGGCCGCCCTTATCGGCACCCCGCAGGTCGTAGTATGGTCCACTACCCCGCTGACCGCCTTTATCGGAAAACACGTGCTGAAAGTGCTCGACCATATTAAATATATATCGCTAGGCAATCTCATAGTGGACAGACTTGTCTTCCGTGAGCTCATACAGGATGAGATGACCCCGGAAAAGGTAGGCGCGGAGATCCGCCGTCTGATAGAAGACGAGCCGTATAGGAGCGCCATGATCCAGGGATATGCCGACATCAGAGAGAGCCTCGGCGGCACAGGAGCGTCACAGGCCGTCGCGAAGGCGATGATAGAAGAATTACAGAAAAACTAAAAATCAAACATACATGAAGACTAGCCACATTCTCACCACAGGATTCGCTTCGATACTTATCTGCATAAGCGCATGCGCGTTCACCATTCTGCCAGAGACCTCATGCTGTAAGAAACCGTCCAAGACAAAGCCTGCCCCATCAGCGGAGGAGTACCCTATCGGCGTCTCCCTTAGTCTATTCGGTCACACCATGACCCAGGAGGAGGTCAACTCAGTGCGCGCCGCTGGAATCAAATATGTGGAGGTCGTCATGACGCCTTACATGCGTAAACTCCCCGAAAGCGAGTTCGTCCCGGCCATGACAAAGGTGCGTGACATGCTCGCTAACGCGAGACTGGAGGTCTGGTCCGTCCACCTTCCTTACGGCAAGAAAATAGACATCTCCGTACTGGATAATGACCTCAGGGCACAGTACATACAAAAGCAGAAGGAGATGATAGCCCTCGCCGGGGAACTCTTCCATCCTAAACGCCTCATTCTCCATCCGAGCGCGGAGCCTATCACCGACGAGGAACGTCAGCAAAGGCTTATCGTATGTAAGCAGGCAATAGCCGAGCTTATCCCGGAAGCGAAGAAAATAGGCGCCGTCATCTGCGTGGAGGACCTTCCTCGCACCTGCCTTGGCAACACTTCCGAGGAGATCCTTTATCTTATCAAGGACTATCCTGAGGTCATGTGCTGCTTTGACTCCAACCATCTTCTCAATTGCCGTCTTTTCGCCGGTGGTGCCGTCCATGTTGGCGCATATCGGGTATGTATACACTCCACTCTTTCGATTGCTCAGCCTTCCCCAGTCACCATAGATGCCCGCTTCG
>JAKSJJ010000192.1 GCA_024398335.1 Bacteroidales bacterium
ACTTCCCTTCCCAGTCAGACTTCGGAAAATTCTTCAAACGAGTCACCGGAGAGTCCCCGCTCGCCTTCCGCAAATCCAGACGTGGCGGACGAATCTAAGGCGATCACCTTTTATTTTGTATGCTATCCCCAGCATAGCACAAAAAAGAGCCGAAACCGAAGTTTCAGCTCTTGCTCCTGAACCAGGACTTGAACCTGGGACCCTCTGATTAACAGTCAGATGCTCTAACCAACTGAGCTATTCAGGAATGTACCCTTGCTTTCGTTTGGGATTGCAAATGTACTACATTTTTTTGTGTCTGCAAATTTTTCTTATCTTTTTTTGAGTTTTTTCGTAACTTTGCAGAGTTGTCGATACAAAATTGAATTATGGACGTAGAGCTTCTTTCTAAAATGGTCAAGGAACTGATCCTGGATAATGACAGGGTCGTCCTTCCCGGAATGGGAGCCTTTCAGGCTGAAATGGTCCCCGCCTCCTTCTCAGACAGAGGCTATACGATCAACCCTCCATACAGAAAACTTGTCTTCCGCAGCGCGGATGACTCCAGCGACACTCTCCTATCTGATTTCTATGCGGCCGCCAACGGTATTCCGGCCGATGTCGCCGCTGACATCATAAAAGAATACGTGTCCTCTCTCAAGGACATGGTAGCGACGCAAAGAACTGTCGCTCTTCCTGGTCTTGGAAAGCTCAGGGCAGCAAGAGCAGAGAACGTTTTCTTCATCCCAGACGAGGATCTGGACATCTATCCTGCAGGCATGGGACTGGACCCGATATCCCTCAAATCCCACCTCAAACCGACATCCTTTGATTTCGCGGGACTTGGGCTCGAAGATCTCGGCCCAGCGGCTGTCGCTACCGTCGCAGAGCCAGAAGATAAGGACACGAGGGAACCCGAGGTTCCAGAAGTGACCGGGCCGGAGTCAGAGCCCGAGAGCATCGAACCGGAGACAGCCGAAACAGAGCCAGAGGTAGTAGAGCCCGAGCCTGAGGAGACAGAAAGCGAACCGCAGGAAGCTCAGGAGCCTTCGGAGCCAGAAACCCCTGAGACCCAGGAAGTCGAAGAGGAGCAAGAACCACAGGAACCGGAGACTCCGGCAGTGGCCGAGGTGGATCCCGAAGAGGCCGTCGAGTCTGAGCCGGAAACTCCTCAGACAACGGCGAGCCCTAAGAAAAAGAGCGGCGTCCTCAGGGCCATTATCATCACATTATTGACAATCATCGTTATAGTAGCGCTTCTTTTCGCCGCGTTCATGCTAATGGCGGAATATGCGCCTGATATACTTGACAAACTGCTCTACACACAGGAAGAGCTGGAGATTCTTAACTATGGCAAATAAAACCTTCGCGCAAATCACGGTGCCTTGCTACGACACCGACGAAAACGAGAACCTGCGCATCACATCATTCATGGATTATGCCCAGGAGTGGGCGAGCATCAGCGCCAACAGGCTTGGATTCGGAAGCGACGTCCTCACCCCGATGAAAATGGCGTGGGTAATCTCAAGGATGAAAATAGTCGTGGACAGACTCCCGGCATGGGGCGACAAAGTCACCCTCGGTACATGGCACAAAGGTCCGGACGGCCCTTTTTATATACGTGACTACGAGCTTAGAGACGAGAGCGAAGAAAGAATAATCAGCGCGACGTCATCATGGGTCATCCTCGGACTTGAGGACAGGAAGATCCACCAGCTCGAAGGTCTTTCCGACGAATCAAAAGAAGAACACGAGCACGTCATCGAGCAGTCATGCGTCAGGCTGAGAGTTCCGAGAGATCTCGAACTCACCGAGGCCTACACCCATAAAGTAGTCTATTCGGACATAGACCGTAACGGGCACGTCAACAACGTGAAATACATGGTATGGTCCATTGACTGCCTGGATATCGATTTTCTTCTCAACCACAAGATAAAAGAGGCGGAGATCAATTTCATACGCGAGGCGACAAAGGGAGAGACCGTATCCATAATGAAAGGTTTCGACGGCAACGCATACTATATCCAGGGAATGGTTGACGGAGCTATATCATTCGTCACGAAACTCACATTTTAGGCCATGCTTGAGCTCATCTACCCCGTCGACGGATATGCTCCGATGCTGCCGCTGCCCACAGCGGCGGACATCCTTCGTCCTAAAGACCCATCCGCCGCGAAGGAAGAACTCATGCCTATCGTGGAGCCGAGCGGGTTAGTCGTAGGCATGGCTAGGCGCTCATACTGTCACAGCGAGGCAAAACCGCTCCACCCAGTCGTCCACCTTCACATACTCAACAGAAACGGACAGATCTACCTCCAACAGCGCTCATTCACCAAAGATTTTCTCCCTGGAATGTGGGACACAGCCGTCGGAGGGCATGTAAGCTACGGCGAGAGCCTGACTGAAGCTCTCCTGAGAGAATCTACCGAAGAACTCGGCTTCAGCAAATACAACCCGATTTATATATGCTCGTATGTATTTGAATCCGCTCGGGAAAAAGAGCTTGTAAACGTATTCGCGGCAGTGGGAAGCAACTTCACGTTGACGCCTGACAAAAGCGAACTAGAGCAGGGACGATTCTGGAGTGAAGAAGAAATAGATTCCCATCTGAGTTTCGACCAGGACGGGAATGTCCAGAGCGACGGAGTCATCACCCCGAATTTCGCCCAGGAATTCACCGCGCTCAGAAAGCAACTTTTCTCCCTCCTATAAGAAAAACATCGACAAAAAATCAAAAGCCGGACTTTAATCCGGCTTTTTCGTCGAGAAGACGTGACTCGAACACGCGACCCCTACGTCCCGAACGTAGTGCGCTACCAACTGCGCTACTTCTCGAAATATAAGGGCCGTCCGAAGACGACCCTTGTTAGCTATAAGAAACCCCTAAAAGGGTGCCTTTCATTATGAAAGCTTGTTGATGAGGACTGCAAGACCGCTCTTGAGGTTACCTGCTTTGTTCTTGTGGATGATACCTACCTTAGCAAGTTTGTCGATCATTGCGTAAACCTTAGGAGCCTGAGCCTCTGCCTGGGCCTTATCGGTTGTGTTTCTAAGGGCGCGGATAGCGTTCCTTGTTGTCCTTGCATAATACTTGTTATGCAATCTGCGCCTCTCGCTCTGGCGATAGCGCTTGTCTGCTGATGCGTGATTTGCCATTATCTTATCTTTTTATATTTTTTGTAGTGGGTAGGAGAATCGAACTCCTATTGCGAGAATGAAAATCTCGAGTACTAACCGTTATACGAACCCACCAAACATTTTTCCCACAAAGGGAGTGCAAAGGTAT
>JAKSJJ010000193.1 GCA_024398335.1 Bacteroidales bacterium
AAGGAGAGGACATTCGTGACCGGCTCCCCTATGGCCGAGGTCCTGCAAAACAACCTCGATCAAATCCAGGCCTCAGACATCCACACCCGCCTCGGCCTCGAAAAGGGCAAATACATCCTTCTGGGCGCCCACCGCGAGGAGAACATCGACACTCTGGAGAACTTCACAAGCCTCTTCACCGCGATCAACGCTCTCGCACGCGAGTATGACATGCCTGTGCTGTACAGCTGCCACCCACGCAGCCGCAAGCGCCTTCAGGCGAGCGGATTCGAGCTCGACAGAAGGGTCATCCAGCATGAGCCGCTCGGGTTCCATGACTATAACTGTCTGCAAATGAACGCCTTCGCCGTAGTAAGCGACAGCGGAACCCTCCCTGAGGAGTCCTCCTTCTACACTTCCATCGGCAAACCATTCCCAGCTGTCTGCATCCGCACTAGCACCGAACGCCCCGAGGCCATAGACAAGGCCTGCTTCCTTATCGCCGGCATCGACACCAAGTCCCTGCTCCAAGCGGTGCACACCGCCGTGCAGATGAATAAAGACGGGCTTCACGGCACTCCTGTGCCTGACTACATCGAGCAGAACGTATCCACCAAAGTCGTAGGCATCATCCAGAGCTACACCGGGATAGTGGACAAGATGGTCTGGAGAAAATTCTAGAAAAGCACGACGATGAATCTTGTAGAAAAAGCCAAAGGATTGTGGCAGACTAAGACAGTAAGGCAGGCGGCCTCGCTGTTCTCTGTCAATATCCTGGGCATACCGCTCGGAATCGTGACGAACATCATCGTCACCAAGTACCTGGGCGCACGTATGTTCGGCGACTACAAGTTCATCTGCAGCGTATTCAACTTCGCGGCCCTGATAGCCACCTTCGGATTCTTCCAGGCAGGAAACAGGGCAATAGTGCTCTCCAGGGACAAGGAAAAGACAAGAGGCTTCTACGGAGCGCTTCTTATCATACTCGCGGGGCTGTTCGTGCTGATGACAAGCGGACTTCTGCTTTTCATTCATTTTGACGCCAACATAGCCCAGAAAGGCCTGACGGAGTTCTTCGCATGCGTGGCTCCTCTGGGGTTCATCACCCTCTGGGGCGTGCTGTACGAGACCGTGCTCCCGGCGGACAACCGGATCGGGATGCGCTCGAGGATGAGATTCTATCCGAAGGTGGGCAATCTCGTGGCCGCAGGCGCGCTGTACTTTCTCGCGAGAAACCTGCAGTGGAACAAACTCCTTGTGATCCTGCTGCTTTATAACCTCACACAGCTGGCTGTCTATGTCTTTGTGGCATTCAAGTTAAAGCCAAGCCTGAGGGACTGTAAGGAAAGAATCAAGGAAATCGCCGCCTTTGACAAGAGTTTCGGCCTGAACGTTTACATAGGTTCGCTCTTCGCGGTAGGGCTCGGATACCTGACCGAGATCCTGATAAGCTATTTCGGGATGGACAATACAGACGTGGGATTCTACTCCCTCGCCCTGACCCTTACCCAGCCGCTAGCGTTCATCCCCGCGACGATAGCGACCACCCACTACAAGTCATTCGCCGGCGCCGAAGGGATCCCCCGCAAGCTTCTGATGACGACACTCGCGCTCAGCGCCGCCTCGGTCGTGGCCCTCTGGGTCATCGTCCCGCCGTTTATCAAGTTTTTCTACGGAAACGACTTCCTTCCGGTGATCGGCATCAACTTCATAGTGTGTATCGCCATCTTCCTTTACGGACTGGCGGACTTCTATAACCGATTCATCCAGGCAAACGGCCAGGG
The DNA here is from genome assembly GCA_024398335.1 of Bacteroidales bacterium. Classification (GTDB taxonomy): domain Bacteria; phylum Bacteroidota; class Bacteroidia; order Bacteroidales; family UBA932; genus Cryptobacteroides. Next base: position 1,764 of record JAKSJJ010000193.1, read on the forward strand.
AGCGAGACTGCGAAACGCCTCATTCGTCGTTGGACTTACGACATTGGCCGGCAACCTGCTCCTTATCCCGAGGCTGGGAGCATACGGAGCGGCATATTCAAGAATTATCACGGGAGCGGTGTACCTGGGAGTAATTTACTTCTACTACATCAAGACCGTAAAAGAGATACGCAAAGCAAAATGAGACAGTACGACCTCATAGTAGTCTCAATCGAGCCATTCCCATACGGGCAGGCGGCCACAAACCGCATGCTCAGCTACCTTGTGGGGCTCGCGAAAGACTCAAAAGTACTGTACCTCTGTCTCGGAGGACCGGTGGTGGACTCTAAAAACACCTTGAAGAAAGGCTCATTCAAGGGCATAGACTTCGAGTACATGTGCGAGCCGGCGGCAAAGGAACTTGCGGCAAAGCCTATACGTGCAGCGAAACTGATACTTCGCCATGTCACGCTCTTTGTTAAACTCCTGCTTTGCTACAAGGCCAAAAGCCTGATTCTCTACTCCGCCAGCCGACGCCTCGCCAAAAGCCTGCAAAGCATTTGCCGCCTGAAGAAGATGAATATCTTCAGGGACATAACAGAGATAGTCGGGGATAATTACTCAAAGGCCCCCCAGGCCGTGGAACTGATGAAAAGAGAATCCGCGGACTTTACGGGAATGATAACAATCTCCAAAGGCGGCTACGATTTCTTCGATAATCTCCCTGACAGGAAACGTTTCCTTCTTCCCGTGCTTGTGGACATGGAAAGATTCACGCCATCCCAGGATAAGGGAAAATACGTTTTCTGCTGTAGCGGGGCCAACCTTGAAAGAGACGGTCTTCTGGACAGCATGGAAGGCTTCCTGATGTTCAGGAAAAAACATCCGGAGTATAAGATGCTGATAGCCTCCGCCCTCAAGCCCTCGGACCCTTATCACGCCCGCTGCAAAGCCCTGATGGACCAAAACAGCGAAGCGATAGAATATCTTGGCGCTATAGCCTCGTACGAGATCCCGTCCAGACTCGCCCATGCCACAGCCCTGATGCTGACCCCTCACGAAAATTACAAGACAAAGGGCTTCCCTACCAAACTCGGAGAGTACCTCGCCAGCGCGACGCCGGTGATATGCTCTTCGATTGACGACATAAGCGAAGTGCTCCCAGGCGATGTGGCCTTCATGGTAGAGCCAAATAAGCCCGAGCAGGTGGCCGAGGCGCTCGAGACGATCATAAACGAGCCTGACAAGGCCAGGAAGACAGGCCTTAAAGCAAGAGAATTCATGAACGGAAAGTTCACGATAGAAGCGTACATAGAACCATTTAAGAAGTTTCTCAGACTAAGCGATGATTAAACTGTGTGACAAATCGCGGATGAAGTGGTTTGAGTTCTTCTACTTCTTCATCGTGGTGATCTACATGGCGCAGATGGTGCCCGAGACGACCCGTATGGTCGGCGGACTGTCAGCGCCGTGGTTCCCGTTTGTCATGCCTCTGGCGCTCACCGC
>JAKSJJ010000194.1 GCA_024398335.1 Bacteroidales bacterium
AGAAATATAGCGGAGTGAAATGTGTTGACGGCGAGCCGCTTCAGTTCCAGTTCGTAGTCCAGGAGCTCAATAAGATCCCTGCACGCTTCACCCTCAATCCAGAAAGAGAGAAACCTTGGGGTACAGCCCACGCCGTTCTCATGGCGAAGGACGTCATCAAAGAGCCTTTCGCAGTCATCAACGGTGACGACTACTACGGAAAAGAGTCATTCAAGGTCCTTGGTGACTGGCTCCGCGCTCACGAAAACACCCAGGGTCAGTACTGTATCGTAGGTTTCCAGCTTGAGAATACCCTCAGCGAGTCTGGCGGAGTATCTAGAGGAATCTGCGCGGCCGACCAGGCAGGCATGCTCACAAAGGTCGAGGAGCATCATAAGATAATGACAGAGCAGGACGGCGTGGTACGCGGCGACAACTCCGTTACAGGAGAGCACGTAGAACTCGACGGCAAGGCGCTCTGCTCTATGAACATGTGGGGCTTCACCCCTGACTATTTCGCTAAGAGCGAGGCTATTTTCGAGAGCTTCCTCGAGAAGAACATCGGAGAGCTCAAGGCTGAGTTCTACATCCCGTTCGCTATCGACAACATGATTCATGGCGACAGCGCTACATGCGAGCTGCTGAGCACCCCTTCACGCTGGTTCGGAGTCACTTTCAAAGAGGACCGTCCAGGTGTCGTGGCTAAATTCCAGGAGCTTGCCGACAAGGGCGTCTATCCTTCTCCACTTTACAAATAATGGGAAAGTTCATACGACATTCAAAAAGCAGGTCACTCGACCTGCTTTCTGCTTATGATTGGTGCGTTCCGTCAAGGGTAGGTGAACTACTGATACTGGCGGTGTTGTTCATCGTGGGAATGCTGCTCGGCGGCGCCGTCATGATAGGCCTGATGGCCCTATCTCCTCAAATCGCCCAGAGTTACGGCATGGTCATAGTATACCCTGTGCAATTTATCCCTGTCATGCTCTACGCCTCCGCCAGAAGCGCCTCCAACAAAGGTTTTGTCCAGGGAATCAGCGTAGATAACTCCAACTTCGCCCCATTAAAAACACCCGTGGGGGTCATAGCGGCCCTTCTCGCGATGGTAGGTGTAGCGTTCATGATCGACCCTCTGGGAGAAGTGCTTCCGCCTATGGACGAGAAGACAAAGGCGGCGATGGCCTTGTTGACAAAGGGCCCATTATGGGTCACTCTGCTCAGCACCGCGGTATTCGCCCCGTTCTTCGAGGAATGGCTGCTTAGAGGCATGGTACTCAGAGGATTGCTCCAGAAGATTAAACCCGTATGGGCGATTCTTATTTCAGCAGTTCTTTTCGGACTGATACATGGCAACATCTGGCAGGCCATCCCGGCTACTATTCTCGGAGCATTGCTTGGCTGGGTTTATTATAAGACCGGCTCCCTTAAGCTTACCATGCTCATGCACTGCGCGAACAACAGCATGAGTGTAATGCTGACCCGCCTTATCCCGGAATCGGAGAATTACGAGTCCATGCTCGGCATGATGAAGGAAACAGCCCTGGGACACTATGCGGCGCTTTATCTTGCCGCCATTGTAGCCGGCGCCATAGGAATATGGACCCTAAACAAAATAAAGACAGCCACCCCGAAGGGCAGCTGCGAGGTCATAGAAGACGACATGAGCGAAATCTAGAAAAGAAGCTCGCGGGCGAAGGCCTCGGCATCGCTCAAGAGGTCGAATTTACCCACGTCCATCATCTTGAAATCATCCGGTACATAGCCATGTATCGGATGTTTTTTCGCCTGATCAAGGTAAAAGTCAATGATTGAGAACTTGGCCCCGACCTTTAAGGCGAACTCCTCAAGTGAGGAGAAGATATCTCCGCTCATAAGGTGGATCCCGGAAAAGGCGAGTTTACGGTAGTTGTCAGGATTGATATCCCCCCACGGGCTGCGGATCTCCCCCGTCTTGGTATTGGTCCATCCAACTAGACGAAGTCCCTCGTCAAAAAGAAGATAACGGCTTGTCTTTCTTTCGCTTACAACAAGAGTAGCGAGGCTTTCATCCCTAGCGGAAGCGGCAAATCGCGAGAAGTCCAGATTGGAAAGAATATCTACGTTATGCACTAAAAACGGCTCCTCCCCTTCGAGGAATCTTCGGGCCGCCAGAACTCCGCCCCCGGTGTCCAGCAAAAGCTCAGACTCATCGCTGACATGCACCCCCGCTCCCGGCTCGCGGACTAGACCGTAACAAGAGTCCAGATGAGAAATTATCTGCTGAGGGAAATGGTGGACATTGACTGTTATATCCTCGATTCCCGCCGAGGTCAATCGCTCCATGACATGGTCTATCAAATGCTTGCCCGCCACTGGCACCATAGCCTTAGGCATGCTGTCAGTCAATGGTTTAAGTCTTGTGCCGAGCCCTGCGGCGAATATCATAGCCTTTCTCATAGCCACCTGTCTATGCCATGCTCCCTGTGGACAAGGCGCAACCTTATACTATCCCCGAAACGCTCCTTTAGAGCCGCGGCGAAATGCTCCGCGCAATAGACTGAACGGTGGTGTCCGCCTGTACATCCGAAGTTGACGCAAAGGCTCGAGAACCCTCTTCTGACAAAGCACTCCACATGAGGGCCGACAAGGCCCATGCACCCTGCGACGAACTCCTGCACCTGGCCCTTTTCCTCAAGGAAATTTATGACCGGAGCGTCAAGTCCGCTGAGGTCCTTGTACTCCGGATAACGCCCCGGATTATGCATGCCTCGACAATCGAAGACAAAGCCTCCGCCATTGCCGCTACGGTCCTCCGGAATGCCTTTCCTGTAGGAAAAACTTGTGACCTTGACAACAAGCCTATGGTCTGTCTCCTCCGAAGGAAGATATTCTTTCTGCCATGCCACCGTCCTCAATAAAGACATCAGACATGGATACCTCTTATCCAAATCTCCAGGCTCATCGCCCATCAGACGGCGAAGATTCGCAAGAGCGAAAGGCACGCTCTCGACAAAATAGACCTTCCCCTCGAAATACCCCCTGAAACCGTAACAACCCAGCACCTGAATGGTCCTGAAAAGAACGAAAAGAGACAATCTTGTCATGAAAGCCTCCCTGTCATATTCCGCATATTGACTGAGGTTCTTGAGGTATTTCTCTATCAAGGCGTCCCTTAGATCCTGAGGATAAGCCGCCTTGGCCTGATATACGAAAGAAGCCAGATCATAATA
>JAKSJJ010000195.1 GCA_024398335.1 Bacteroidales bacterium
AATTGCTGACAGGAAACCCACTGAGCCTTACAAGCGCTGACGGAGCCATAGAGTTGACCATAGTGAACTCTACTAAAAAGGATTTGAAAGTATCCGACATCAACGCGACAATTTCACAAAACGGGCAGTTGATCCTGACAGGTACCGCGGATAAGTTCACTCTGAAAAAAGAAACTCAGACCTATACCCTTAAGTATAAGGCGGAGCTGTCTAACCCTATGCAGCTTCTCTCGCTTATACAGACCCGTTCGCTTGACTCCAGCGCGCTCACAGCTGATGTCAACCTGAAAGTAGCGGTGAAGAAAAAAGCGAAGCCCTATTCCCTTAAAGGTGTCAGGCTTAAGGATCTGATGAAATAATTCATGGGCTCTTTTAAGGAAAAATTAGTCAGGATTTTCAGGGACTGGATGCTGGTCATAGGAATGGCGGCCGGTTCCGGAGCATATCTTATCTATCATGCGATTAAGCCCCTTCATGTGGCTGGTCCCTATCTGAAGTACGCCGCTGTCCACATTCAGCCCATACTCCTATTCTGCATGCTTTTCCTGACCTTCTGCAGAATCGAGCCTAGGCAAATGCGCCCTCACCGCTGGCAGGGCTGGCTTTTGCTCGTTCAAGGAGGATTCTTCGTCGCTATCGCGCTGCTTCTGATGCTAGCCCCGCAGCTACCCCTTCGCATGGGAGCCGAGGCCTTCATGCTATGTATGATATGCCCTACGGCGACCGCCTGCGCCGTCGTTACAGGAAAACTCGGAGGAGACATGGCAGGAGTGGTGACATATACGATCCTTATCAATCTTCTTGTCGCTGTCCTGGTGCCGGCGATGGTGCCACTCATCCATCCCGTCGAAGGCCTGTCCTTTGTTACCGCCTCCGCCAAGATCATGGCAAAGGTCTTCCCTCTTCTGATTCTCCCCTGTCTTCTGGCCTGGCTCGTACGCTACCTCATGCCGCATGTACATGCCTTCCTTGTAAAGAACACCGATATTCCTTTCTACATCTGGGCATGTTCCCTGATGCTCGCCCTGCTTATGAGTACAAGAGCTCTAGTCAATAGTGACGAAGGACTTGGAGTGCTATTGGATATAGCCATCGCCTCGGCGATAAGCTGCGCCCTGCAGTTCTGGCTCGGAAAAATCATAGGCGGAGCGTACGGCTCAAAGAAGGACAGAATCACCGCGGGACAGGCCCTTGGCCAGAAGAACACTGTGTTTGGAATCTGGATGGGTTACACCTTCCTCGACCCTGTGGTCTCCGTAGCTGGAGGATTTTACAGCATATGGCATAACGTATTTAACTCATGGCAGTTATACCGTGCCAGAAAAGAAAATGAAAAATAGATAAACCTACTTTGTATGATGAAAAAAATATTCTCGTTTATTGTATGCCTCTGCGCATGTGCGGCAGCTGTCATATCTTGTAACTCGGAAGGCAAGCCCGGGAAAAATATCCCGATCAAGAGCATGCAGCCTACCGCTGAGGGAGCGGAAATTATGGCATACTATGTCACCTTTGTTGACAGTGTCATGTATTTCAACATCGAGGTTGAGCCAAAGAACGCCACTGAGAAAATAAACTGGGAGTTAGGCAATTCAGAAATCGTCGCCGAATATACTGAAGGAGACGAGCTTGGCCGCAAGAAGTCTTTCAAGGCCACAAAAGCGGGCGATGTCGAAGTGTATCTTACGACAGCCTCAGGGCTCAAGAGAGACTTCTACATCACAGTATTTCCTAATCCCGTCAAGGTGGAAGGCCTGACTCTGGATCAGAAAGAGTTGACTATAAAAGTTGACGAGTCCGCAGTTCTGGCGGCGACTCTAAAGCCTATTGACGCCGACGGCGAGGTCGGATGGGAGATTGAAGACCCGAGCATTCTCGACTATGACTGGGAAGAGCAGAGAGAGTACTTTTTCTCCGGGAAAAGGCCAGGAAAGACAAAGGTCATAGCCACATGCGAAGAGTTCAGGGCGGAGTGCGTAGTGACTGTCGTCAGCAACATTATCCCGCTTACCGGAGTTTCACTGAGTCCAAGCTCATTCACTTTCACTGAGGGTGACCGATTTGAAATAAGCCCCGTATTCACTCCGTCAAACGCCAGCAACAAGGCTATGGATTGGGAAGTTGAAAAGCCTGAACTCGTTTCCGTTGAAGGCTGCCGTGGCGGAGTAACCGACTTCATCGCACGAAAAATGGGTACGACAAAACTTGTCGGAGTCTCTCGTGACGGAGGATTCAAGGTGACTGCCACAGTAAGAATCACCCCTCCTACCCCTCCTGATGGAGCCGTCGATCTGGGTTACAGATATGGCGATAATCCTGTTTATTTCAGTAAATATAACCTCGGCTCGACTAGTATCCACCTTCCAGGCGAGCTCTACGCATGGGGTGATAAGGAGGTTTATTATGAAAAGAGCGGCGCCATTACCATCTGGAAACCAGGCAAGGAACGCGGCTACGCTAAAGAGTCTTATAAATGGTATGACGAAAGCACCAAGAAATACACGAAATACTTCGGTGTGCCTGGAGATACCTCCCTTAAACTTGAAGATGATCCCGCACAGGCTCAACTCGGAGGTTGCTGGCGTATGCCTAACCCTGCCGACCTGTGGTGGCTCATCAACAAATGCACATGGCTTGTTGACTACGAGAACCTCAGTTATATCGTGAAAAGCGAAGTCGAGGGTTTCGAAGACCAGACAATAACAATTCCTATGACGGGATATTACATTGGAAGGGAGTTCCTGGGATATGGCCAGGTTGACGGCATGTCTATCTATCCGTTCTCAATAGTTCTCGCCTCAAGCAGCCTTCACTACAATGGAGACACGACCTTTAGCATCGATAAGATAGAGACAGCCTTCGCCAGCATGATTGTCCTTAACGATAAGCTCTATAACGACTACAGGATGTCCAAAGAGGACCGTTTCCATGGATTTACGATACGCCCTGTTTGGCAGACCGGTCTGAAAAAGTGAACTACCCAAAAGCTAAAGACTTTTGGGCTTCTGGCTTCTCAGGCGGCTGCCTACCGAAGTAGGTCTTACACTGCCTCCACCAGTGTAATCGACGGTTCCCGCCGATGATTTACTACTCAGTACACGAAGACCTTCGCTCAAGATGTTGACCGCGGCATTCACGTCGCGGTCATGCATTGTGCCGCATTGTAGGCAGGTCC
>JAKSJJ010000196.1 GCA_024398335.1 Bacteroidales bacterium
CGAGGGAAAGTCTCTGACAAGTCAGATACTCCATCTTCTTTTCCCAATATTCCACTAGGCGGAAAGGCTCGCCCTGTTCTCCGGCGTCCTGACTTATCTTGCGCTGAGTAAACGACTCATGTCCCCCGCCATATCCAAGATCCAATCCGATGAGGAAGCCCTTTAGAGGCACCTTCACGCCGATTTCCCCTCTTACGAAGTACCACTCCTCGGAACCTATGAAAGGATATTCTCCGAAGAAAAGCTCGGAGTTTATCTCCGCGTCGATACCTGCGGTAAGGGTGTACTTAGGGTGCTCATAGACGAACTCCGGATTGATGAAGACCTCCTCGCGGGAGAATATCTTGTTGGAGCCGTGCTCAATGACGTTGGTGACGCCGCCCTGGGTGACTTTCTCAAGCACGGTCTCGAAGTTTGTCTGACGCTTCCAGCCCGCCTCCATACGGATTTCCCTCTTGACTGAAGGAGTGTCGAAACGATAGCCTATCGTGCCGCTGACGCTGTTCCCCGGGAAACGATACCACACATATTGCTTCTCTCCTACAGAACCGGCGGAGTGTTTATAGACAATCTCAAAGAACACATCCTTCCAGCCGACCTGCACGCCCAATCCGTTGATTATCTCCTTGACGGGGAATCCCTGCACACCGGCCTCGTTCAGGTGTACACCGCTTCCGGTCCACGCCTCATATTTTCCATATGAGATGCCCTTGTCTAAGAAAGCGTAATACGTGTTCTGGGAGCTTCCCACCTCCTCTGGCCTTACGCTCTCGCTGTTTTTCGAGAGAATATAGTTGAATCCGACGTCCCAGTTATCCTTGTGCCATGCGGCTCCAGGACTGATAGTGAAATCAAGGCGATAGTTGGTGTGGCGAAGGTCCTTGCGCTTTGAATAGTTGGCGGCGAGAAAGTCCGTGTTCACCCCTATCATCCATCCCTTGTCAAGGTCTATGCTGATGCCTCCGGTGAATGTGTATTTCTGCAAGGACTTATTTCCCGGTGTGAACTCTATCACATCCACAGGATAGAACTCAGGCAGCAGGAACATCGAGCCGCACATGTTCTTTCCCTGGAACTGCTCAAAACCGAAGGATCCGACAAGAGAGAACTTCTTTAGATGTACGATCGCACGGGTATCTACGCCCACATTCCAGCAGGACTCCCCCTCCCACGGAGCCATGAACGAACCTCCTGTGTAACCGCCATACAGCTGCGCGGTAGCGGCCTTGAATGTGCCGTCCGCCTTATTGGAAGCAAAACGGTCACTATGAGAGCGTATTCCGGCCGCGTTCGTGCTTCCGTACCAGAAATCCGATGAATAGGCCTCAGAATAGTTCTGAGCCCATCCCGATACGCCGCAAAGTACAGACGCGGCAAGAAGAAGTATGATTCTTAACCTATTCATGCAGCGACTGAGTTTGGCGTTCGTAAAAATCCTCGGTGGAGTTGTTGGTATCCGCTAACACCTCGTAACCAAACGATGCGGAAAGGGCCTCGTCTGTACGTCTGAAAAGAGTACGGCCCATAAAAGTCTCACTGAACACCACGTAGCCGGCGTCAAGCGAAGGCTGGAGCCTCTTGGTATTGGAAGCTGACGAGCCATTAAATACCTCGACAGCGTCGATCACCCAGTCTAGAGGAACTTTGACCACTCTATCGACAGTACTGCCTGGCACCTGTATAACGGAGCTTTCAAGTTCGACGAATTCCTTCATCGATATGTCTTTGGCCTGGAACAATATCACAGCCGGAGAGTTGATCGAGAAAGTGTAGGCGTTCGCCTGTCCGAGTTTGACGACCACATCCAGATAATGATCCAGGGCTATCTTATCGCCAGGAGCCGGGTGGTATGTCGGATTGGTGAAATAGGTGTTGTTGTAGCAGACAAAGTATCCCGGGCGGTTCAGGTTGACCGAATTAGGGTACTCAAGCGTATGGTCTATCGCTCCTCTGAGGCAGACGACAGCGTCCTCACCAGGGGCGAGTGGAAGAGTTTTCCCGTCTCCGGCGAACTGCCATACGGCCTGGATGACAGGGACAAAATCAGGGTACACGATCTCGGAGGTGGCCTCGTCTCTTGTCACGAACGGATTGTTCGAATTGGAGTTATACGGGCAAAGAGTACCGAGGCACAGGCCGTCCAGATAGACGGTCTCAAAATTATTATTGTGCAGGATAAGGTACTGGTCTGACTGATATTTTCCCTGAGGGAGTATAGGACATCCTCCACAGTATATCTCCTTGAAGACGATCTTTCCCGGACGGCTATGACGAAGCGGCACGGTAACGCTGCAGTCATTCTTGACGATGACCTTGTCCGAGGTGCCGTTGAAGATATCTTCCTCACCGACATCGCTGATCATGACGCGGTAAAGACCCTTGCTCAGACGGAAGTCGCATAGGCCGTTCTTATCTGTCTTCAGCCTATAAGAAGTACCCAGGTTTATGTCCTCGACAGTTACAGGTACGCCGCCACGGGCGAAGGAGGCGAACTCCTGAGGGTAATCAGCCTTTACCGTAAGCGTATATATCTGTCCGTCGTAAGGGTTTATAGCGGACGGCGCGGTACAGCTCAGTACCGCGAGAAGCGACAATGCTATTATGATGAATCTTCTCATTATATCCGTCCTTTAAAATTTGAAACGGCATGTCAAGCCATAGTAGAATGACGGGGTCAATATCGCTCCGACGCCCGTTGCCATAGACTTGACGTATGCCCTTGAGTTCGTGAAGTTATTGGCGAAGAAAGAAAGGCTGATATGCTTTCCTATCTCCTTTGTTATGCTCAGGTTCGCCGAGCACCAGAAACCGTATCCGTCCTGGGCGAAGGTGTAAATGTTGCCCGAACGAAGGATGAGCCTTGAAAGGGCCGGGTCAGCGGCGCTTTCTGCTGTGAAATCATGTATGACGCCGTCAAGGTCCATGTAAGCCACAGGCCATACGGCGGTATATGAATTTCCGTCAGAAATATTTCCTCCGGTAGGAGCGGAGCTTTCCTCGCTGACTGTAAACGCGTAGTCTTTGCCGTCATGCACGGAAAGATTGCGGGTACGGGAGAGAATGCTCATCTCAAGACGGCAGGTGATAATAAGGCGGGCCTGAGGGATATGGGTGATCGCCGTGACGTTAGCGTCAAGATTGTGGGTCACGCGGCCGTTCACGACAGG
>JAKSJJ010000197.1 GCA_024398335.1 Bacteroidales bacterium
TCAATATCAGACATTTATGCTGCTAAATTAGTCAAAAATGTTGAGAGTTAGGCGAATTCCGTGTTTACATCGGAGGAGACTCCACAACTTCGAACCTCGCCAGCTTCCAGGTGAAGTAATATTTTCTTACCTTCGCGGTGTATGGCAAAAAGGGCATGCATAGCGATCGACCTTAAATCTTTCTACGCCTCGGTAGAGTGCGTTGACAGGGGATTGGATCCGCTTACTACCAATTTGGTGGTGGCGGATTCTTCTCGTACGGAAAAGACTATATGTCTGGCGGTTACGCCTTCTTTGAAGTCTTACGGCATCCCCGGCAGGGCTCGTCTTTTTGAGGTCGTGCAGAAGGTGAGGGAGATCAATCAGCAGCGTCGCCTCAGGGCTCCGGGATATACCCTGACTAGTTCCTCAACGGACAATAATACAGTCAGCGCCGACCCTAGTGTCGCCCTGGATTATATCGTGGCTCCTCCTCGCATGAGCAGGTATATGGAGATGAGTACGAAGATTTACGGAATCTACCTGAACTATGTCGCCGCCGAGGATATCCATGTCTATAGCTGTGACGAGATTTTCGCCGACGTGACTTCTTATCTGGACTCATATAAATGTACGGCTCACGAGCTGGCGATGAGGATGGTACGGGATGTTCTGCGTCAGACAGGGATCACGGCGACGGCCGGCATAGGGACAAATCTGTACCTCGCGAAGGTGGCCATGGACATTGAGGCGAAGCATAGCCCGGCGGATAAGGACGGAGTCAGAATCGCCGAGTTGGACGAGATTTCCTACCGCCAGAAATACTGGAATCATAGGCCTTTGACTGATTTTTGGCGTATTGGTCATGGTGTCGCCGCCCGCCTTGAGGCGAATTATATGTACACGCTCGGCGATGTGGCTAGGTGCTCGCTCAGTAACGAGGGGCTTCTTTATAAAATCTTCGGCGTCAACGCGGAGCTTCTGATAGATCACGCTTGGGGCTGGGAGCCTTGTCTTATCTCGGACATCAAGACTTACAAGCCCCAGAGCAAGAGTCTCAGCGTTGGTCAGGTGTTGACAGGGCCGTATGAGGCGGCCCAGGCCAGACTTGTCGCGAGGGAAATGGCGGATCAGTTAGTTCTCGACCTTGTGGACAAGAAATTGGTCGCCGACCAGATTGTCTTGACCGTTGGATATGACATTGATAATCTTCAGGATGAGGCCCGTGCGAAGCGTTACAGGGGGCCTGTGAGCGAGGATTATTACGGAAGGATGGTGCCAAAGCCTGCGCATGGATCGATAAATCTGGGCGTCCAGACTTCTTCGACGGAAATTATTCTCGACGCGGTGGGCAAGCTCTTTGACTCGATAGTCGATCCTTCGCTTCTGGTGCGCAGGATGTATGTGGTGGCGAACCATACGGTGGACGAGGGGAGTGTGGAAGGCGTGCAACTGGACCTTTTCTCCCAGGGAGAGAGGGATCCTCGTGAGCGAAAACGTCAGGAGGCGATTCTGGCGATAAAGAAGAAGTTCGGCAAGAATGCCATTCTCAAGGGCATGAACTTCGATGAGGGCGCGACCGCGAGGGAGCGTAACGCGCAGGTCGGAGGACATAAGGCATAGAGGCATGAATCACGACACAGGACATAAATACGACGATATCATTTTCTTGGAGCATCCTACATCACCGACGCATCCGAGGATGTCCGCCATGGACAGGGCGGCCCAGTTCGCGCCGTTCGCGGCTTTGACGGGTTATGACGCCATGGTCGCCGAGCGTTCCCGCCTGACGGGCGACAAGGAGGACCTAGACGACATGCGTATGGCATCGCTAAATGAGGCTTTGGGGCAGATTCTGGAGCATCTTAACGAACATCCGAAGGTGGAGATCTGTTACTTCAAGGCCGATTCTAAAAAGGCGGGAGGCTCCTACGAGACTCTTGTCGGGCATGTCCGCAATGTCGAGCTTCCTTCCCGAAAACTCATCCTCCGTGACGGCCCGGAACTCCTCCTCGACGACATCTTCGAAATCAGCGTTCTCTAAATAAAAAGAGGATGACCCGAAAGTCAATTTGACTTTCGGGTCATCCTCTTTGTGTATCAGGGATTGGTGATTATTCCTTGGTGAGGGTTACGGTCTTGCTGCCGAGATCAACCTTGACAGTGTAATTGCCGCTTGAAAGGCTCATGAGGAGCGGATAGAACTGGTTGGCGTCGCTGCTCATTTCGCCGATCTCCCATCCTCTGTAACCGCCGTCGAATGACTCCTTAGCGCCCCACTGACGATCCCAGCCGCGAGTCTCGCTGAACTTGAATCCGTTGCCCTTAGGGTCGTCGGCGTTAGCCGCTCCGACATTGATGACTACGCCTTTAGCCTCGTAAACATTAGCGGAAACCTCATTCATAGGAATGAACTTGCTTGTATCCCATTCAGCCTCTGTCGCAGGACCGAAGATATAGATACATTTAGCAACGACCTCTTCCTTAGTAAGAGTGAGCTTGACCTCGCCGGTCTTGATGTCAAGAGATACTGTATATTCGCCAGTCTTGAATGCCGCGTCAGCGTCACCTGGAACGAAACGTACGTCACCGATACTTCCGGTCTTGACCTCGGCTGTCCAATATGATCCGGCGCTTTCTTTTCTTACGTACTCAGTCTCCCAGCCCCAAGTAGAGAACTTGAACTTGCTGTCAGGAGCGATTCTGATGTTCTTAGCCTCATATCTGCTGTCAGCGACCTTTACAAGGGCGTTAGCCTCGACCATGTCCCATGAGTTAGTCATGCCGTCACCTACGATATAGATAGCTGTAGTCTTGTCGAACTCATAGATTTCACCGGTCTTAGTGAGGGTTGTAACCATTGTGTTGAGGTTCACGTTAATGGTGTACTTACCGCTGGTAAAGCCTGCGGCGAGAGGGTAGAACTGAGAATCTCCGTCAGCCTCGGTAGCGAAGATAGCGGTCTTGCCGAAGCTTTCGCCGACCTTCTGGCCATAGAAAGGATACCATACTCCCACAGCGGTGAGGAACTTGAATCCCTTGTTGTCCTCGAGCTTGCCGAGCTTGAGCTCTACCTCAGTGGCCTCATATACGCCCTCTTCCTTCTTAGGAAGCTCGATGGCGAGTGACCATGCGTCATCAATAGCGCCTCCGACAACAAAGAGAGATGCCGGCTTCA
>JAKSJJ010000198.1 GCA_024398335.1 Bacteroidales bacterium
AAACCAATGTTCAATAGATTATTACTCCTGGGTCAGGTAGAACGGGGTGAAGGGGAGTCCCTGGTTGTTGAAAAGATTACCAGGACGAAAATCTGCCCAGCCGTAACGGACCTCCCATTTAGCTTCATCGCAAGCCTTCGAAGCCCCCGAGCCAGTCGATGCCTCCGGCAGCCCTTCGACTTTGCCGAGTTCGATGCAGACGCGCTTTTTATCAACTTCGAACTGTATATTCTTGACTTTGCTCCATGCGGATCCTGAGCCGTTCCTGATGTCAAGAGCCTCGATGAGCTCCATACGACCAATGCCCTCAGGGCAGTTCTCCACCTCAATATAAAGCATGCCAGGGGCCGAAGGCTCTACAAAAACCTTGGTCGCCTTAGGATACTTGCAGTATATGTCGCTGAAGCCGTAATCCCTGTTAAGGGCCATCTGGGCGAGCCTTTCGCCTACAGGCTTTTTCTGGCAAGGGTGGATGTTGCGGGTCTCGTAAGGATAGACAAGGTCATTGGTCACGATGCATTCGCAATTATCCACAAGATCCGCGACATCATGCTGCGCCTTGCGAAGAAGAGCTCCTGCCGTACCCTCAGGATTGTTTTCGTCGTACATGTAAGGAGCGATCTCGCACATGTAAAAAGGAAGTTGGCTTCCTTTGTCGCCGAAGTCCTCTCTCCACTGACGAATAAGCTCGACCATTCGAGGTGTGAACTGCTCATGCTTGCCGACGTTCGAACAGCCCTGGTACCATATGAATCCTTTGACAGTATAGCCTTTAAGAGGGCATATCATGGTGTTGTACATCATGAACGGGCGTGTCCATCCCTGCATGGCCTCGATGGCCTCATGGCTGAGGTCCTCTGTACCATAGGAGGCGACGGTGGCCTCAGGAAGCCAGCTCTCGACCCTTGTGCCTCCGTATGGGGCGGCGACGATTCCGACGGGAACATCGAGCATTTTATTCATCATAGTGGCGAAGAAATATGCCGTAGCGCTCATGTTGGACACTGTCCCGCAGTCAGCCTTCGCCCAATGGCCTTTGCCGTCAGATTCTATGGTGTATGTCGCCGCGGTCGGCTCTGTGTACATCCTCACCTTATCATGGGCCGGACCCTGGCAGAGAACGTCCATATAACCCTCGGTAGGGCAGTTCCAGAAGCCTCTGACGGGCATCTGCATGTTGGACTGTCCGCCTGCGAACCATACCTCTCCGATGAGAACGTCGTTTATCGTGATGCTCTCTTTCCCGCATGAGACCTTTACGCTGTAATTAGTATAGCTCGCCGCCGGGGTGCTGACCTTCACTTGCCATACGCCCTTATCCGAGGCGTTGACCTTGTATTTTGTCTTGGTCCATGAAGGGCAGACGGTCACGCTCGATCCGGCGTCGGCATGTCCCCAAAGGGTCGCCTGTGTGTTCTGCTGCAGAACCATGCCGTCGCTGCACGGCTGTTTGACTTTAAGCTCCGCGAGGGAGGGAAGTGTCGCGAGAAGCAATGCTGCCGCCGCTACGATAAATCTCTGACGCATAATGTATTGTACTGTTAAATGAATCTTACGATGAACCATCCGTAAGGCTTTGTCTTCGCCGTGTCCTTATATAAGGTGAAGGTCGTGGATCCGCTCTTGAGGACCTTGAAATAATCTCCTTTGACCTGGGCCACGCTCTCGTCGCTGCTGGTGATATTAGAACCAACGACCCAGCCGAAGCGTTCGTCACCCCTCATGGAAATCATGAAGAGCTGATCGGCAGAGAATGTACTGCGCTGGACCAGGGCCAGGACCGCGTCATTGCTGAGCGGCACGTCTTTAAATGAGCGGGAGAAGGAAGGATATCCGTTCTTGACAGTGATGAATTCGATTTTCGCCCTGGTGGCCTCGTCCTTAAGGACTATCGTGCATTTTGAGCCATTCTTGTAAGAAAGCGTCACTTCCTCGGTGAAGTCCACCTTCATGCCTGCGATCTTTTTCTTATAGACGCCCATTGTATTGAACCAGTCGCCCTGAGTGCTTGACCATTTTGCTCCGAACTCATTGGCCTCTTCCTCGCTCAGCTCGCCGACTTCTTTTATTCCCGGGTAAAGGGTGATGACGTCACTGTTGTTCTCATATCCGTATATGAATCTCCTTCCTGCTTTCGGGAAGTTATATACTCCTCCGTCAGCAAGCTCTACAGGGTTCTTTTCGCCGCTCTCGTAGTATCCGTTGTAGAAGGTATCAGGAATCACGTACATGACCGGAGAATAATCATCACCGAGGACACTGACCGTGCAGCTGATGCTGTGAGGACCCGCTATCGCGGTGATAATCGCTGTGCCGGACTTCTTGCCCGCGGTGATTGTGGCACCGCTTCCTGCTCCGGATACTTTCGCGATGTCTGAGTCTGATGAACCCCATACTACGTCATATATCGGCTCCGGATCCTGCCATATCCTGACGTCTTCGCTTTGACCGTTCCTGAGTCTTAGCTCATTTTTGTCTATTCTCAGTCCTGTCAGTCCCACGACCGTGACTTCGAGCGTCCCGAGGTCATCGCCATTGATGTTACGGGCGATGATAAAGTCCTCTCCCTCCTGCAGACCAAGCACGCTGAGACCTTCCTTGACCGGGGTGATCTCCACGACACCTTTGCCTTCCTGAATCCATTTCACATCGTATGGAGAGGCGATCTCCGGTCTGATGCCGGTTATAGGCACTACCAACGACTGCTTGTACATGACAGTGACCTTCTTCTGCATAGTCAGGCTTTCAACGAGGTTGGCGACGACTTTTATGCTGACGCTGGCTGTCTTGTTCTTGTATTTCGCGTTGACGATGGCCTCTCCTTGGCTGAGGGCGGTGATATAACCGTTATCGACACTCACAACCGAAGGATCAGAGCTGTTCCACTGGAGCTCTCCTTCGACTCCGGAGACCTCAAGATAAATCATCTCACCGGCATGCATTTCCATTTTCCCGTCTATAATTGACGCGTTGGAGAATACAAGGCCACCTTCTTTTTCGCATGAGATAAAGGCGAGAGCCGCCAGCGCGAGGATGAATTGAAGAATTTGTTTCATATATTTTTCCGAATAAATATTCAATATCAGACATTTATGCTGCTAAATTAGTCAAAAATGTTGAGAGTTAGGCGA
>JAKSJJ010000199.1 GCA_024398335.1 Bacteroidales bacterium
GCTGAAGGCATGCCGAAAATAGAGGCGCAAGTAATTGTGTTAGCAGCGGAGCCTCCTGCCACGTAATGGACCCCGAGAGGTTTCAGCGCATTCCAGATCAGGTCGCCGGTCTGCATATCCACATGCTGCATACTTCCCTTTGGAAGGTGATATTTAGTCAAAAAACTGTCGTCAGGAAGAACGGCGAGGATGTCTGTAAGGGCGTTACCTATGCCAAGGATTGATTTCATTGTTTTCGTGATTACTATTTAACTCACAAATTTAATGAAATTATTTAACTTTGCCCCGCGATGGATTCGAAGATATTCAAATACGGAAAATACTGCGTCTCGCTGGCCCTGGCGGGCATTCTGCTTTATTTCTGCTTTAGAGGAATAGAGTGGGCACAGTTCGCCTCCGCCCTCAAGGAATGCTCATGGTCCCTGATCGCCCTTTCCATGTGCGCGGGAATCCTCGCCTTTGTCGTCAGAGGCCTTCGCTGGAGAATGCTCCTTGAACCCATCGACCCGCAGACCCGCAGGATGGACACCTACGACGCAGTCACCATCGGCAACGTCTCGAACTTCCTCTTCCCCTTCCTCGGAGAATTTGTCCGCTGCGCCATCATCAGCGCCGACTCAAAGACAGCGCCCGGCGATAAAAAGCGCCTCAGCTACGACAAAGCCCTCGGAACCATAGCCTTGGAAAGAGTCCTTGACCTTGGCAGCGTGGCCTTCTTCATGCTGGTGCTCCTAATCTTCAAATGGAGCGAGTTCGGAGCATTTTTCAGGGATAATATACTGCTTCCGCTCCAGGCAAGATTCCAAAGTTGGGTGCTTTGGGCAGCCCTCGCGACAGTAATCGCAGCGGCGGCGGGGATATTGACGGCGATTGTGAAATTAAAGGACCGCGTAGGGCTGTGCGCGAAGCTTTATTCCCTTGTCAAAGGACTGCTGACCGGATTTTCAAGCATTTTCAGGATGAAACGCTCATGGGCGTTTATCATCCTCACGCTTATGATATGGGGGATGTACTGGCTGCAGATAATACTGCTTTCAAAGGCCTTCCCAGCCACGCTCACATGCGATTTCAGCGCGACGGACGCCCTCTTTATCATGCTCGCGGGAAGCCTGGCGTCCTTTGTACCCGTGCCTGGCGGAATCGGCGCCTACCACTACCTTGTCGCCACGGCGCTTACCGCCCTCTACGGTCTTCCATGGGCCACAGGCATCATCTTCGCCACCCTGAGCCACGAATCCCAGGCCGTGACAATGCTCCTTACCGGAGCAGCCTCGGCCATTCGCCAAAGTATCCTTCGAAATAGAGAGTAGCCCCGAGCGGAGCCAAACAGACGCTATCTGCCTGTGTACCTGAGCATTCTGTCCGGGAAATCCGTCGTTACGACGTCCACGCCATGCTCCCTTCCCCACTCAAGCGCCTCCTCGTGATCGACCATCCAAAGATATGTCTGAAGGCCCAGTTGTTTCGCCCTTTCTATCCACTCCGGATGGTTCATGAACACTGAGACATTGTAGGAAATTCCCGTGAAGCCATACTCCTTCGCCATTTCAGGCTCTACCTTCTCCCAAAGATCACTGGAGTTCAGAACGACCTTCGCCGAAGGCTCCTGACGCAAGACTTCCTGGCATGCGAAAAGGCTGAATGAAAGAAAATACGTCCTTTCCATAACGCCAAACTCCTTGCATAAAGCGAGAATATCGGCGATGACCTCCGCCTCCTTTTCTGGGGTAGGATGCTTCTTTATCTCGAGAGCGAGCTTCATCTGAGGCGCGGCGCTGACGGCCTGCTCAAGCCACTGCCTAAGAGTCGGGATTTTGCCTCCGTATGGAAGAGTAAGCTTTTGTATATCAGTCCAATTGCTCTTCTGGCAATCGAGCGTATCATTGATTTTGTTGTTATGGTGTATTATAAGCTCTCCGTCAAGAGTCTTGTGCACATCGAACTCACACGCATAGCACCCGAGCTCCTGCGCTCCTTTAAGGGCCTCGATAGTGTTCTCGTCCACCTTAAACTCGCACATATAAAAGCCCCTATGGCTCAAAATCTCAGGATAAGGCTTCTTTTGCTCACATGAATTAAAGCCTATAGCGAGAAGACAAAGCGCCGACAAAGCGGCCAATGAACTGATTTTTCCTTTCATACTTGGTCAGAAATAGTGTTACAGAGGTAAATATACTACTTTTTTCGTACCTTTGATTTCCAATCAAAATCCGCATAATGAAAAAAATCATAATAACTATAGTCTGCCTTTTGGCTCTCGCGCTCCCGAGCGACATTTCCGCAAAGGGAAAGCAGGGCAAAGGAAGCTCCGACGTCCTTTACGGCCCATGGGTCACAAACGTCACGCCCACTTCCTTCACCGTGATTTGGCGTACAAAAGGAGAAACCCTCGCATGGCTTGAGTATGCCCCCGATGACGAGAGTAATTTCTACGCCCAGGAGCGTCCTAGGCTTTACCAAAGCGTGAGCGGACGACGGATGGCGGGAGATTTCCACTCCATCACGGTCAAAGACCTTCCTCAGGGCAGTACATGGCGTTATCGTATCGGAGGCAAGAAAGTCACTGACGCCTCAAACGCCTATCGCATCGTGTACGGAGGAGAATATGCGGACAGGATCGTTCACAGCGTGAGGACTCTTTCCAGCGAGGCGCCCTCTTGCCGTTTCAGCATGGTCAACGACATGCACTTTAAAGACGACTTCTACACCTCACTGACAAAGGATATAGACCCGAAAAAGGATGATTTCATTCTTCTTTGCGGCGACATCATTTCCTTCGGTGACGCGCTCGACACCCTTATAAAGCACACCTTCCAGCCAATCGCTCACATCTGCGGCGACCTGCCTGTGGTTTTCGCGAGAGGCAATCACGAAGGCCGCGGAAAAGAATGGTACAAGACCCCTATGGCCTTCCCAAGCACCACTGGAGAGTTCTATTACACCTTCCGTTGCGGCCCCGTGGCATTCATCGTCCTTGACGCCGGAGAAGATAAACCTGACTCAGACCCGGAATACTCCGGATACGCCGAGTTCGACGCCTACCGCCAAGCAGAAATCGAATGGATGAAGACAGCGGTGAAGGACCCTGAGTTCGCCTCCGCTCCTTTCAAGGTCTGTCTTATCCACATCC
>JAKSJJ010000002.1 GCA_024398335.1 Bacteroidales bacterium
CTCGCTGACAAGCCAGAAGTCCTGCTCGAGTGCATGGGCTACTCCTCTCGCGGCCATGGTCTGGACGCTGAGAGGGGAGATGTCGACCGCGGTCACATCTTTTCCCATGTCCTGAAGGGCAAGAGCATGACATCCGGCGCCTGCTCCGACATCGAGCGTCTTTCCTTTGGCGAGGGTCAGCGCTGCTTTTTCAAGGGCCGGCATGTCCTCGAAGGATCGGAACAGGGTCTCGACGGGGATTTCGTCCTCGTCAAAATCCGGGGAGAAGACTCTGAGCCTTCCCGCTTTTCCTGTCTTGAAATAGTCGGCTATCGCCGCTCCCATCGGGTCTTTATCTGCTCTCATCTTATAGAAGTTCCGCTAGTTTGTCTATGTCCTCGTCAGTTGTTTCCCATGAAGTGACGAACCTGACCTTTGACTCCTTCTCTCCGCGCGGGCCCCAATACTCGAAAGTAGCCTCTTTGAGCAGGAGGTCGATGACCTCGTTCGGAAGTATGAAGAACTGCTGATTTGTCGGAGAATCTATGAACGGACGGTAGCCTTTTGACTCAAAAATAGAGCGAAGACGCATAGCTAGTCTTACCGTATGTTTCCCTATCTCGAAGTAAAGTCCATCTTCAAAGAATGCCGCGTATTGCATGCCTAGGAGTCGTCCTTTCGCAAGCACCGATCCATGGGCTTTCATTAGGGTGAAAAAGCGTGGAAGACGTGTCTTGTCCTGGCATACGACGGCCTCTCCAAAGAGCGCTCCCATCTTTGTACCGCCAATGTAGAAGACATCGGAAAGCTTCGCTATATCTTTGATTGTCAAATCCTTCGCCGCGGCAAGGCCGTGGCCTAGACGGGCTCCGTCAATGTACAGGGGAATATTATTCTCCCTGCAGACTTTTGAAATGGCGCTGAGCTCGTCCTTGGAGTAAATTGTGCCCAATTCTGTCGGGAAAGAGATGTAAACCGCTCCTGGCGCGACCATGTGCTCCCATGAGTCGTCAGCATAGAAATTCTTTACAAATGTTTCAAGCTCGCATGCGTCGATTTTACCATCACGTGACGGTAGGGAGAGAACCTTGTGTCCGCTGAGTTCTATGGCTCCGGATTCATGCACGTTGATGTGTCCTGTCTCGGCGGCGACAACGCCCTGTGTACGGTCGAGCAATCCGTCGATGACGGTGGAGTTTGTCTGCGTGCCTCCGACCATGAAGAAGACCTCGGAGTTGTCCTTGTCAAGGCCGCAGACATCGAGAATCTTGGCCTTCGCCGCACGGCAGAAATCGTCCGCTCCGTATCCTGAGGTCTGGGTAAAGTTGTTCTTGACTATCGCTTGGAGGACAGCGGGATGAGCCCCTGCCATGTAATCGCAATCAAAATGTATCATTTCTCCCTTTTTGATGTTTCGAACGCGAATATATACTGAATTCGTACAAAATTGAACCATTATCGTATATTTGTATCTAATGCGTGTGTGTGCATAATTGTAATTTTGCGAAGTACAGATAACCACATTACGCTATGACAAAAAGTCTCTCTCTTATCTTTACCGCCGCGGCTATTTTCTATTCGGCTCTTACTGTGTCAGCCGCCACGGTAAACAAGGAAAATCAAGCTGTATCTGAGAAAGCGAAACAACTCGTGAGCCGTATGACTCTCGAGGAGAAATGCGACTATATAGGCTCAGCCCGCTCGTTCATCATCCGTTCTGTCCCAAGGCTGGGAATACCTGAGATCAGAATGGCTGACGGCCCTCAGGGAATACGCAATAACACCACCAGCACCCTGTATCCTTGCGGCATCCTTTCCGCGTCAACGTGGAACAGGGAACTCGCCCTTGAACTGGGACATGCCCTCGGAAGCGACGCCAAGGCGAGGGGAGTCGCGATTTTGCTTGGCCCTGGCGTAAATATCTATCGTGCTCCGATGTGCGGACGCAATTTCGAGTATTTCGGTGAGGATCCTTATCTGACATCAGAGGTCGCTAAAAATTATATTATAGGCGTACAGGATGAGGGCGTCATCGCTACAATCAAGCATTTCGCCGCCAATAATCAGGAGTGGAACCGTCACCACGCCTCTTCTGACGTTGACGAGAGGACCTTGCATGAGATATATTTCCCTGCCTTCAAAAAGGCCGTACAGCAGGCGCATGTGGGCTCTGTGATGAACAGCTATAATCTTATTTGGGGTGTTCATGCTTCGGAGTTCGGATGGATGAACAAGGATGTGCTCAGGGATATGTGGGGATTTGACGGCATCTTGATGTCCGACTGGACTTCCGTGTACAGCAGCGCCGGGGCGGCGAACGGTGGACTTGACCTGGAGTGCCCTAAGGGCGTGTATTTCACGGCTCAGAGGCTTGTGCCACTTGTGAAGGCGGGAATCGTCCGAGAGGAAGACATCGACGCGAAGGTATATAATATTTTAAGTGTGCTTGACCGTTTCGGCCTGCTTGATGGCAGCGTCAAGGACGAGTCTATTCCCCTAGACAATCCCGAGAGTGATGAGGTGGCCCTTAAGATCGCCCGTGAGGGAATAGTTCTTCTGGAAAACAGAAATGGAGAGCTCCCTATGGGCAAAAAGGATAAGGTGCTGGTCCTTGGACCTAATTCTACAGTCACTACAACTGGAGGAGGAAGCGGTTTCGTGACCCCTTTCCATACTACTACGGTGGCTGATGGACTTCTCGCCTTGAAAGGAGCGGGGAATGTGAAAGTCCTTTCTGATGACCTTCTTTATCCGGATTGTTCATCCATGGTCACGACAGTCAGCGATCCGTCCGTGAAGGGATTTGACGCCAGTTTCTTTAATAACAAGACTCTCGAGGGAGAGCCCGTTGTAAGACGTGTGGACGAGTTGATTGATTTCCAGTGGAAGAACGGATCTCCTGATAAGAAAATAAGCAATGACGCGTTCTCATGTCGCTGGGAGGGCGTTTTCACTCCTGAGCGTGACGGAGTCGTACGTTTCAGCCTCGCCGGAGATGACGGCTATAGACTTTTTGTGGACGATAAAAAAATGGGCGGAGACTGGGGAAATCACGCGATTTCTACAAGGACTGTTTTCCTTAAGGTAGAGAAGGGACAGCAGTATAAGCTGAGATTTGAGTTCTATGATAATATTTCTGACGCGACCGCTAAGTGTTTAATGGGTTTCTTCGATGAGCCTGCGCTTATGGCGGCTATGGCAAAAGCCGACAAAGTGGTTTTCTGCGCCGGATTCAACAGCGATATAGAAGGCGAGGGCTTTGACCGTCCTTTCCAGCTTCCTTCAGCTCAGCTAGAGCTTATTAACATGTTGACAAAGTCCCACTCGCATGTCACCGTAGTGCTCAATGCCGGCGGAGCCGTAGATTTCAACGCTTGGAGCGAGGATGTGGAAGCTATCCTTATGAGCTGGTACGGCGGTCAGGAAGGAGGTAAGGCTGTCGCGGAGATTCTTTGCGGAAGCACATGTCCGAGCGGAAAACTTCCGATCACGATGGAAAATAAATGGGAGGACAATCCTGTCCATGATACATATTACGATAATACTCCTGTAAAGACACAGGGACAGCCATATAAGAGAGTACAGTATTCAGAGGGAATCTTTGTCGGATACCGCGGATATGACAGAAATGGAGTCACTCCTCGTTATCCTTTCGGCTATGGTCTCAGCTACAGCTCATTTGAGTATAGCGCTCTCAAGCTTACCAAGGTCGCCTCGGATTCTCTCGTGGTCGAGTTCGACGTGAAGAATACAGGAAGATATGACGCGGCTGAGGCTGCTCAGGTCTATGTCCGCGACCTTGTCTGTTCAGTACCGCGTCCTTTAAAGGAACTCAAGGGATATGACAAGAAAATGATAAGAAAGGGCAAGAGTGAGCACTACAAAGTCTGTTTGGGCCCTGATGCTTTCTCGTTCTATGATGTGAAGACAAAGTCTTTTGTCCTTGAGGACGGTGAGTTCGAGATCATGGTAGGTCCTTCGTCGGCGTCTCTTCCTTTGAAAGCTAAGGTCAATATGGGGGAGAATGTGTACGAGACGCTCACCATAGAGCCTGATACGCTCTCTGTCATACGTAATCCTCTCAATGGATGGGTTATGTACCTTGGTAGAAACTTCGATGAGAACTTCTGGACATCAAAGGGTTACGACAGTATGCCGGTGGGTGACGGAAGCAGTACGGCGAGAGTTTGGGACTATTGCGGAGGCACCGCGTATATACGTACTTCATGGGCTTCGATGGAGCCTTCCGAGGGCCAGTATTTTTGGAATGACCCTCAGTCTAGGCTGAATAAGCTTCTTAATTCAGTCAGGGAGAAGGGCTTGAAGCTTGCTTTCCGTATTGTCGTCGACGGCCGCGACCAGGGGCAGAACACACCGATGTATGTCATCGAGGCGGGAGCTGAGTGCTTCAGCTCGAAGGTGGGTGACAAGGAGGTGCTTACCCCTTACCCTGACGACCCTGTATTTCAGGAGAAATACGCCAAGTTCATAAAGGCTCTCGCTGAGCGTTTCAATAATTACGATGAGGTGGATTTCATTGACGCCTATGGTCTTGGAAAATGGGGTGAGGCTCATTCCATGAAATACAAGGACCAAGCTAATAAAATTCCTGTCTTTGAATGGATAACTGATTTGTATTCAAGTACATTCACTAAGGTCCCTCTTATCATAAACTACCACCGTGTCATAGCGGTAGAGCATGTGAACGGTTGGGAAGACCAGCCTGATCCGGACTCAAAGGCTCTGCTTGAGAGCTGCATACGCAAGGGCTACAGTCTTCGTCATGACGCTTTCGGAATGACTGGTTATTATCAGCAGTGGGAAAAGGATTTCGCCGCTAAATACAGACATCAGGTTCCTATAATATTTGAAGGTGGGTGGATCACCGGAGCTCATCATCGTTATTGGATAGATCCTTCAAAGCGTTATCGTGAGGGACATCCTGAAGATGTAAGAAGGGGAGAACTCGATGACGCCGCGGAGGCTCATGTGAATATGATGGATTTCCGCGTCGGGAACGAGACAGAGTCATGGTTCCAGAATATAGATATGGTCAATGAGTTTGTCCGTAAAGGTGGATATAGGCTCTACCCTTGCTCTATGACTCTCCCTAGAAAATCAGAGGCGGGTTCTACAGTGAAAATCAGTCATTCATGGGAAAACCTCGGTTGGGGATATTGCCCTAACAATATTCCTCAGTGGAACTACCGTTTCAAGCCTGCTTTCGCCTTGAAAGATAAGGACGGCAAGATCGTAAAGACTTTCGTCGATTATGACGCCGAGCCTTCGCAGTGGGTAGCCGGCAAGTGTTTTAATTATGATTTCGAGCTTTCTCTTTCCGGACTCGAGAAGGGAGAATATCAGTGGGCGGTGGCTATCGTGGATACGGCCAGCTCATATAAGCCAGGTATCAATATGGCTGTGGATTCCTCATTACTTGAAAATTCTTGGATGAAAGCGGGCTCTTTGCTTGTAGAGTAGTACAAAATCGCACTATTTCCGTACAAACTCGTACCATAGCTTTTTTATATATAAAATATATTTGCCATTACTAATAACTAATCAATGAGATACATTAAATCAATTCTCGCGCTAGCTTTCGTAGCGGTCTCTTTTTCTCTTGTCAGCTGTGATAAAGAGCCTAAGCCAGGTAAAGATACGCCTATCTCAGGCGATGCGTCTACCGTGAAGCTCAGTCCGGAACGTACCGCTGTTCTTCGTAATCCTCTCAATGGATGGACGCTCTATATCGGCCGCAGTTGGGATGAGACATTTTGGCAGAAACAAGGATATGACGCCATCAATGTCCCTTCAGAGGGAATTACCGTGAAAGCCTCCGATTATGCCAGCACCGCTTATCTGCGTACCACATGGGCTAAGATGGAGCCTACAGAGGGCAACTATGTATGGCGTGATCCGTCTTCTACTTTCAGCAAACTCCTGAAATCGTGCAAGGATAGAAAGATGCGTTTCGCTCTTCGTATTGTCGTCGACGGACGTGACCAGGGCTTGAACACTCCGCAGTATGTGTTCGATGCTGGATGTAAATCATACGATGACCCTAATTATCTGGGGAAAGGCAGAATCTCTCCATATCCTGATGATCCTGTCTTCCAGGAGAAATATTCTAAATTCATCAAGGCTCTCGCCCAGGATCTGGACGATGCTGACGTTCTTGACTTCATTGACGCCTTCGGCCTTGGAAAGTGGGGGGAGTGTCATACCTTCATTTATTACGACGTTAAAAATAAAAAGCAGGTATTTGATTGGATAACAAGCCTTTATAGCGAGTCGTTCAAGCATGTGGCTCTTCTTATCAACTACCATAGGATGATTGGCACAGATAATACCAGCGGTTGGTCCGATACCGTTCCGAGCGATACCGAGGGCCTGCTTGACAGCGCCGTGGAGAAAGGATACAGCCTCCGTCATGACGCTTTCGGCATGACAGGTTACTACAAATCGTGGGAAAAGGGTTATGTCGTCAAATGGCAGAACCGTCGTCCTGTAGTCATGGAGGGAGGATGGATCACTTCCGGTACTCATCGTTATTGGATTGATCCTTCAGGTGATTATCGTGAGGGCCATCCAGAGGACGTCAGACTCGGAGAGTACAAGGCGTGCGCTGAGGCTAAGGTCAATATGATGGATTTGCGTACAGGAGAGATGTCGTGGTTCACCGACGCATGGGATCTTACGAAGAAATTTATCCAGGAGGGAGGTTACAGGCTTTATCCAGACCTTGTCAGTGTTCCGAAGAATGTGAAGCTCGGAGCGAAGGCTTCAATCTCTCACAGATGGGTCAATCTTGGCTGGGGATATTGTCCGAACAACATCCCTCAGTGGAATTATAAATACAAGCCTGCCTTCGCCTTGCTGGATAAGGATGAGAATGTAGCGGCGTTGTTTGTGGACAAGGCGGCGGAGCCTTCCGAGTGGCTGAAAGACAAGCCTAAACAGTACTCTTTCTCCGCTGTTGTCAGCGATGTGCCTGCGGGGGAATATACCTGGGCTGTAGGTATCGTGGACACAAGCAAGGACGGCAACCCTCTCGGATTGGAAATCGCCACCAAGAGCAATGTCAAGACCGCAAAAGGCTGGACAAAACTTGCACAGGTTAATGTAACTAAATAAAAATCAATTATATACATTATTAATATCTAAACAAAAACGACAATGATCAGCAAAGTTTCAAAGCTATGGGCGACCTCATTGGTCCTCATTTGCTCTTTCTTCCTTGTCCTTTCTACCCCGGCTTACGCTCAGACTACGGTGTCCGGAGTTGTGACTGACTCGGAAGGTGAACCATTGGTCGGCGCCGGTGTCCTCATGCAGGGCACAACTAGGGGAGTGGTCACAGACCTTGATGGCCGCTATGAGATTTCAGTCCCTTCTGACGCCGTCCTGGAATTTTCATTCATCGGCTTCAAGACAGAAGTCGTAGCCGTCGCCGGCCGTTCAAGCCTGTCGGTTTCTCTTGAGAGCGACAACGTGCTTGAGGAGACCGTGGTCATCGGTTATGGTACTGTCAAGAAGAAAGACCTCACCGGTTCGGTGGCTTCTGTACGTGGTGAAGACCTCGCCGCCAAGAAGACAGCCAGCCTTTCTACCGCCCTTCAGGGAACAATGTCCGGTGTGCTTGTGACAAGAAACGGTAACGCCCCTGGCTCAGGCGCCAGCAGCATCCGCGTCAGAGGTATCACCACCATGGACAACTCCAACCCTCTTATCATTGTGGACGGTGTACAGTGCAGTGACCTTGACTATGTGAACTCAAACGATGTACAGAGCATCTCTGTCCTCAAGGATGCCGCAGCCGCTTCTATCTATGGAGCAAAGGCTGCCGCCGGAGTCATCCTTGTGACTACTAAGCGCGGTGAGGCCGCAGAGCTCTCATTCACTTACAACGGTGAAGTCGGCGCTGAGATCCCTACCACTCAGCCTGAGATGGTCGGTGTGACTCGCTTCCTTGAGATGAACAATGAGCTTCTCTACAACGACAACAACGCCGCGGGATTCTTCCAGCTCTATACTCCTGACCAGGTTAAGAACTGGACAAAGTATCATGCGACAGATCCTGACAAGTATCCTATCACCAACTGGCGCGAGCTTATCATGCAGCCAGCCGCTCTGCGTCACTCTCACAACGCTTCACTCAGCGGTGGAAACAAGAGCGTACGCAGCAAGGTGTCTATGACTTATGATGACGTGGACGGTCTCTATGGTGGACGTAACTACCAGAGATTCATGCTCCGCACCAACAATGACTTCACTATCATCAAGGACATTCTCCACATGAGCCTGGACCTCAATATCCGTCATGCGAAGAACAAACGTCCTATCTTCACTCCATGGGATACCATGCGTAAGATGCCTGCCGTATATGCGGCTACCTGGAGCGACGGCAGATATGCTGACGGAAAATCAGGTTCTAACCCTTACGCTCTTGTCGACCTCGGAGGTGATTACCTCGCATGGAGCACTCAGCTCGGCGGTAAGTTCTCTATCGACATCACTCCTGTGAAGGGTCTCAAGATCTCCGCTGTAGTATCTCCTTTCATCAACTACACCAAGGCTAAGGAGTTCAAGAACGCATGTTATTATACTCTCGCTGACGATCCTGACGTGATCGGAGGTTATTTTGACAGCGGCACGACCTGGTCTACAAACAAGCTTTCTGAGACCCGTAATGACAGCTGGAACGTGACTTCACAGGTTCTCGCGAACTATAACGGCACTTTCGGCAAGCATAACCTCGGCATCATGGCCGGTTTCGAGAATTACATGATGAAGAGCGAGTCTCTCAGCGCGGCACGTGACCAGTATGAGCTCGTAGGTTATCCATACCTTAACGTCGGTCCTGAGGATTATCAGACCAACTCTGGTAGCGGTGAGGCATATTGCTCTAACTCAGTATTCGGTCGTATCACCTACGATTTCGACGGAAGATACCTTTTCCAGGCCAATGTCCGTCACGATGGTTCTTCACGTTTCTCCAAGAAGTACAGATGGGGTACATTCCCTTCATTCTCAGCAGGTTGGGTTATCTCAAAGGAGAAGTGGATGCAGTCTGCTCAGCCTTATCTGACCTTCCTCAAGCTCCGTGCTTCATGGGGTATGCTCGGAAATGAGCGTATCGGAAGCAACTATTTCCCGTTCATGGCATTGATGAACTTCGGCAATGCTCTCTTCTATAACGAGGGTGAGACCGTTTCAGACAAGACCGCGGCTCAGAGAGGCCTCGCGGTCGAGGATATCAGCTGGGAGACCACTACTTCTACCGACCTCGGTATCGATCTCGGTTTCTTCAAGAACAGACTCAACGCCAGCTTCGACTACTATTGGAAGACTACTGACGACATGCTTCTCTCAATTGAGATTCCTTACATGATGGGTTACGCCAACCCTAAGACTAACGCCGGTAAGATGGCTACTCATGGATTTGACCTTGAGGCCAGCTGGAGCGACCGTAAGGGCGATTTCTCATACAGCATCGGTGCTAACCTCTCAGACTTTATCTCAAAGATCGTAAACATCAACGGAGCTGACATCATCTCAGGTGGAAAGATCCATCGTGAGGGATATCATTTCAATGAGTACTACGGATATGTATGCGAGGGCATCTATCAGACTATGGACGAGGTCAACAACTCCGCTAGACTGAATAACTCAGTGACTGTCGGTGACCTCAAGTATAAGGATATCTCCGGTCCTGACGGTGTTCCTGACGGAAAGATCTCAGCTGAGTACGACAGGGTCCCTCTCGGAAACTCACTTCCACGTTTCCAGTTCGGTCTTCGTTTCAACTGTGACTGGAAGGGTATTGACTACTCTATGGTATTCCAGGGCATCGGTAAGCAGAACGCTTATCTTTCAGCCGCTTACGTCCAGCCACTCAGAGATAATTATGGTAACATTCCTTCAATCATCGAAGGAAAATACTGGAGCGTATTCAACACTCCTGAGCAGAACCAGGCGGCTACTTATCCTCGTCTTACCAAAGTCGGAAAAGACAACAACTACGCCACCTCATCATTCTGGATGTTCCAGGGCGGATATCTCCGTATGAAGAACGTGACCCTCGGTTACACAATTCCGGAGAGACTTACTTCAAAGGCCCGTATCAAGAAACTCAGATTCTATGTCTCAGCGAACGACCTCTTCTGTCTGAGCAAGTATCCGAAGGGATGGGATCCTGAGATGGGTACAGACGCTTATCCTATCACCACATCCGTCCTCGGCGGTGTCTCTATTAAATTCTAAAGATGGCAGATACGATGAAAACAAAGATATTCAGCGCATTAGCATTTGCCGCCCTTATGGCTTCGTCCTGTATGACAATGGACCTCAAGCCAACCGCGCAGGCCAATAGCGAGACTTGGTACACCACCGAGGTCGAGCTTCAGATGGCGGTAAACGAGTTCTACATCCTCGGTTACTGGCAGGAGCCTCTTCTTGCCAGCGAGCAGTGGACAGACAACTTCACTTACCGTAACACAAACAGGGGAGAGGGCGGATCGGTCCTCGACGGTACCCTTACAGGTCAGACCTGGTATGTATACAATCTCTGGCAGCAGAGCTATAAGCTCATCTCCCGCGCCAACTCCCTTCTGGGAAATATACACCGCGCGGAAGAGGCCGGCATGAATCAGAATCTTGTCAACGCGTTCAAGGCTGAGGCATATTTCTGCAGAGCATGTAAGTATGCTGACCTGCTTTTCTTCTTCGGTGACGTTCCTTATATCGACCGTTATTATACTATTTCCGAGGCTGAGGAGCTTTCACGCACTCCGCTCGAGGAGGTGAAAGAGAAGGTATATGCTGACTTCGACGAGGCTATCAAATACCTGCCTGTCACTTCTGCCAAGAGTCATGCTACAAAGGGCGCCGCTCTCGCTATGAAGGCACGCTTCGCCATGTATATGAAAGAGTATGACAAGATGGCTCAGGCCGCTAAGGCATGTATGGACCTCAATGTCTACTCTCTCGAGCCAGACTGGGCTAAGCTTTTCCTCCAGAGCACCAAGCAGAACCCTGAGAAAGTCTTCTGTATCCCTCGCTCTATCGCTAACAGCGTAGTCCTTGACCAGTGGTATGTCAAGAACGGCCTTCCTCGTAACTCCGGAGGATATGCCGCTGATACGCCTTCATGGGATCTTCTCGCCGCGTTCCTTTGCACCGATGGACTTCCTATCGATGAGTCTCCTCTCTTCGACCCTCAGCATCCTTTCCAGAACCGCGACCCTCGCTGTACAATGACTATCGTCGAGTTCGGCACTACCCACTGCGGTTTCGTTTATGATCCTTCTCCTGCCGCTACCCAGACTCTCAATGTCTCTACCGGTAAGGATCAGGCCAACCAGGATTCACGCGCCGTCAACCAGTACGCCTCATACAACGGTCTTGTTTGGAAGAAGGGCGTAGATGACAGCTGGATGGATAACGGCCTTAATGTCGAGTGTGACTACTTGATGATGCGCTATGCTGACGTCCTCCTGATGTACGCTGAGGCGATGATTGAGCTCAATACGATTGATCAGAGCGTTCTTGACGCTATCAACATGGTACGTGCGAGAGCATACGGCGTAAATCACACCATGGTTGACATGTATCCTGCGGTAAGCGCTACCGATCAGGCAAGTCTGCGCAGGGCTGTACGCCTCGAGAGACGTGTGGAGCTCGCGAAGGAAGGTCGCCGTTACATGGACCTCATCCGCTGGGATCTCGCGAAGAAGGCTCTCAACACTTGCAACTACATCAATATAACCGACCCTTCAGAGTGGAAGGCTAAGGTTCTTGACAAGGGCCTTTATCCATGGGCGATGACTCCTCAGATCGACGAGGACGGTATCGCTGACTTCGAGCCTATGTTCGAGGCTGGTTATATCCAGAAGGGCGCCCAGAGAATTTTCCCTGAAAGACAGATGCTCTGGCCAATCCCTACCCATGACGCGGACCTCTGCTCTAAGCTCAAGCAGAACCCTGGTTATTAATAGATAATATCAGAAATTTATGAAATCATCAATGAAGATTCTGCCTTTGGCTATTCTCGCTATCGCGGCATGCCAGCAGAAAATAGATAATGAGAAGTCCATCCACAACTTCCAGGTGCAGATGGAGGCTTCCGATACGCAGATCGTGCTTGATGAGAGCCGTGCCGACCAGACAGCGCTCACAATCACATGGACTGCAGCTAAGGATTATGGTGATGATTATATCACTTCCTATGAATATACCGTGGAGCATACCACCAGCACAGCTGAGGGTATCCATGAGTATGAGGATGACGGTGTATTCGTACGTGAGTACACCCACCGTGAACTTCAGGAGATGCTCATCAACCGCTTCGGTCAGAAGACAAGTTCGAGAAGCTCACTGCGTTTCAATGTCTCAGCTACATTCAGCGGACCTTCACTTATCATCCCTGATATGGCGAGCGTAGTTGTAAGCGTGAAGACTTACGGACCTAAGCAGTTCGCAGCTGATGAGGTGTTCATGGCGGGAACAGCGGTAGGCGACCAGCCTGTCAAGCTTTCAGCGGGCAGCAACCCTGATGTGTATCAGTATCAGGGAAGCCTCAAGGCCGGTTCCCTCAATTTCCCTGTGAAGTATGACGACGAGAATAACCTTGTTGTTCCTGAGGATCCTTCAGCACCTCTCACCACCGAGCCTATGGCTGCCAAGATGGTTGATCAGGCAGAAGGTGGAGCTTGGACTATCGCGGCTCCGGACTCATACAGAGTCACTCTCAATTTCTCGACAAAGACTGTCACTATCATCCCTGTTTCTCAGATCTTTGAGGTTGACAAGATCTTCCTTGCCGGCTCCGCTGTCGCTGGAACTGAGGATGTCGAGGTAGAG
Organism: Bacteroidales bacterium; assembly: GCA_024398335.1. Classification (GTDB taxonomy): domain Bacteria; phylum Bacteroidota; class Bacteroidia; order Bacteroidales; family UBA932; genus Cryptobacteroides. Next base: position 12,841 of record JAKSJJ010000002.1, read on the forward strand.
AAGTGTATTGAGCGTAACGGCTTGTACGCGTTCAAGGGTGAGCTCCAGGCAGGTACACTTTATATGCCAATAGAGTATGACGAGGCTCGTTCTCTCGCTATCGTATCTACTACTTCCGGTGACATTAAGGATGGCCAGAGCGCTTCATTCGGACAGGCCCCTGTAGGTGCCGCCGCTTCTAAGGCTTGGAACATCCCTGCGGCAGGTGTCTACCGTATCGTCGTCGACACCGACGCCAAGACTGTAGCTATCTATTCTGAGGCTACTGACATGAAGAATATCTCCGTAAGCTACAATAACACTGTGGCAGGTATCAACCCTTACACCCAGGATGTCACCGAACTCTGGATGTATGGTGGAGGTATAGGTTGGGATAAGGATCCTGACGAGGCTAAGACCGGTTTCCAGAAGAAGTATCGTCTTATGCAGTCTCTCGCTGATCCTACTGTCTTCGTTTACTACGGTGAGGCTATCCCTCGTAAGTCTAACAAGGATGACAACAACAAGACTGGCGACTATGTAGGTGTTGCTGTCACTGGATGGCTCAAGTTCCTTGTCTCTAACATTGAGAACAATGTCTGGGCATACGGTTCTACTCTACCTGCAGTACGAAACAGCTATTCAAGCTATCAGACTTGCGATCTTGGTAAGACTTATGATTCAGTAGGTAACCAGGGCAACGCACGTTACGCTTACTTCCTCGTCCCTGAGGGTGCTAACTGCGTGATTGTCAAGATCAATCCTGCTGACAATACCAAGGCTACGGTTAAATTTGAAAAGAGATAATCAGAAAAATGAAGATAAATTCAACAACGGGGCTGGAATACGCCAGCCCCGTTATCAAGACCATTGAGGTCGATATTGAGGCGGAGGTTCTGTCCTCAAGCAAGGGATTCGTAGTCAGCGATTACGAAGATGACGGAGAATTTTAAATAATGACGACAAGATGAAAAAGATTATTTATTCTGTATTCGCTCTTGCCGCCATCGCGGCCTGCAGCAAGGTCGAGCCTTCGGTTCCTCAGACTGAGACTGAAGCATTTAAGATTTATCTCGAGACAGAAGAGTCTAAGGCGGCTTTCAATGAGCAGACTTACGCCGTCACCTGGAAAAGCGGTGAGACTCTCCGTGTATTCGTGAACGGAACAGCTTACACCTTCACAAAATCAGAGGAGGAAGAGAACGCCTTCGAGTGTGCGGATTTCGTCCCTGTAGACGGAGTGACATACGATTATGAGGTACTCACTCCGTATAACAGCGGTTATGGTGACGGAGTCTTCACTTATTCCGGCGGTGTAAAGGTGACCATGTATGGACAGGGCAGAGCCGTAGGTGCTCAAGCTCCTTATATCCCTATGCGTCATCTTACCTCCATTATCAAGACTGTCATCAAGAATACCGGTGAGGTTGATCTTGTTTTCAACAGCATCAGAATCGAGAGTGACACAGACAATATGGGAGGACGCTACAAAATCTCTAACGGAGAACTCTCTGAGGTCAATCCTGTGAAATACAGTGTGATGGACGGACAGAGCGTGACCGTGAAGGTAGGTGAGTCTAAGCCTATGTTCCTCCAGTGCGCTCCTTTCACCACCAGCGCAGGTTCGAAATTGACCTTCACCTTGGTGGCCGGCTCTGACACTTTCATTATCGAGAAGAACTTCACCGCTTCAAATCAGGTGACTTTCTCGGCAGGTAAGGTTAAGACCACAACTGTAGAGGTGGGAAAAGAGGCTCCTGCAGTCGATCCTTCTACTTCAAGCGACGTATATGTTGACTTCGGTCCTACCGGTACTGAGGGATGGAACTCTATCACCTCCGCCGCCAAGAAGGACGCCGTCGCTCTCTTGGCTAATGACGGCTCTGATTCAGGACTTTCACTTGAGATTTCTTCAGCTTTCTCTACCACATGGGGTGGAGCCGGTTCAGAGCCTAAGGCTACATTTAAAGTCGGTGACATAGAATATCCTAAGGATGTGTATAAAGACGCCCTTATGATTTCCAACTCGACAACCACTGGCGTGATTATCATCTCCGGTTGCGATAAGTCCAGGACTTACAATCTTTCCGCTCTCTCAATCAGGTATAATGGAAGCCGTTCGATCCGTGTCACCAAGTTTGATGTTCATGGAACGGTAATCACGATTGACACTGGAGCGAAGTCCGCGGCCGACATGGATAACAACAACTTTGTCGCTGAGTTCTCTAACGTGTCTCCGGATTCCGACGGTAATATCACTATCAAGGTTTCTGCCGTGAAGGATACCCGCGATGATGTCATCAACGGTTATATCAACGCTCTTGTCATCCGTTAACGAGTAATGCGCAAGTATTTTAATCTTGTTTCAATGGTCCTTATGGCGGGAGCGATGGTCTGCTGCCATAAGGATCCTTCTCCGGATAAACCGGGCGGCTCTGACACCAAGGGACAGACCGTGAAGATCACCCCTGACCGTACAAGGAATCTCAAGAATCCTTTCAGCGGTTGGTTCTTGTACTCAGGTGTGGGTGATGGACTCATGGATAATTTCTGGGAGATTTATGACGATTTCCCAAGCTCGGTAGGCAGGGTGAAGATGTCGGACTACTGCACGACTTTGCTTATCCGTTTCAAATGGTCCCAGGCGGAACCTGAGGAAGGCAAGTATTTTTGGACGGATGAGGTCAATACCCCGGAGTCCAGAAGGTTGAAGATGCTCGTCAACGGAGCGAAGGAAAGAGGCATGAAAGTGGCTTTCGGCTTCAGTCTTGACAGCCGTGACCAGCATTACAACTGTACGCCGCAGTATGTCAAGGATAAAGGCTGCCAGACTTTCGAGACCACGACCGGATCTACAAAGGTATGGAGCCCGTATCCGGATGATCCTGTTTTCCAGGAGTGCTATGCCAAGTTCATTCATGCTTTCGCCCAGGAGTACAACAATCCTGACCTTGTTCAGTGTATCGAAGGCTTCGGTATGGGAAAATGGGGAGAGTACCACAACTGTAAGTACTCTACAGGCGATATGACCCCTCGTGAGCAGGTCTTTGACTATGTATGTGATCTTTTCGCGAAGGAATTCACCCAGGTTCCAGTGGTGGCTAACTGCCACAGATGGCTAGGTACCGGCACGGAGTGGGACGGCACAAAGTTCGACCCTATGAGCGAGACTCTCGTCCGCAGGGCCGTGGCAAAAGGCCATGTAGTGGGCAGCGCCGCTCTCGGAATGCATACTTATTTCTCTACATGGGAGAAAGGCATGCTCACCTCGCTTATGTACCAGGTCCCTTTCACCGCGGAAGGCGGATGGGTACGCACTTCTCATGGCGGCTCTATCAAGGGCGACGGTTACGAGAACTGGGCGCAGGTCAGACAAGGGGAGTATGATGATGCGAAGTATATCCATGCGAACACCATGGACCTTCGTTTCAGCAGCAGTGTCACGGAGGGTGAGACCTGGTCATGGTTCAACGAGGCCTATGACCTTGTTGAGAAATTCATCCAAGAGGGCATTTACAGACTTTATCCAGACAGACTTGTCGTCCCTGGATCTGTCGCTAAAGGCGGTCAGCTGACTATCAAGCACAGATGGAATAACCTTGGCTGGTCATACTGTCCTTTGAACATCCCTCAGTACAAGAAATATCGCTTCGCCTTCGCTCTTCTGAATATCAATACAGATCAGCCTGCAAGAGTGTTCCTTCCTGAGGATGTACATCCTGAGGATTGGCACCAGGGTACTCCCGTGGACTATACTACGACTTTGACAGTAGATAAGGTGGCCTCCGGAGAGTATACTCTCGCAGTGGCTATCGTGGATACCTCCAAGTCAAATACTCCGGCCATCGATCTTTCAGTGAAGAAAGAGGCTCTGAGCTCTGATGGATGGCTAAAAATCAGCAAGATTAGCGTAAAATAACATGAAAAGGAATTTCTTTTATTATTTTTTGATCAGTGTCATGCTCCTTTTCTTCTCGGAGATGGCGGCTTCAAGCTGCACTCCTGAGAAGCCTGTCGTAGACGATAAGGAGCAGGTGACACCAGATGATGACCCTATAGATGAGCCAGGTACAGACCCTGAGCCGGGTACGGATCCTGAGCCAGGAACAGATCCTGAGCCGGGGACTGACCCGGAACCTTCTGACGGAATTCTCAGGATTCTCGCTATAGGTAACAGCTTCTCCCAGGACGCTGTCGAGCAGTATCTTTGGAATCTTTTCGACGCGGAAGGTCAGAAAGTCATCATAGGCAATCTTTACATCGGCGGCTGCACACTTCAGACACATTATACGCTCTCACAGAGCGGTGAGGGCAAATATGCGTACCGCAAGGTCGTGGACGGCGTCAAGACAGAGACCGCCAATACCAGCCTTCTCGCCGGAATACTTGATGAGAAATGGGATGTGATCAGCCTACAGCAGGCTTCAGGAAAGTCTGGTTTGTATGACTCATATAATCCTTATCTTCCTGAACTTATCAAATATGTCAAGGCTAACGCGAAGAATAAGGACGTGAAGATAGCATGGCACATGACTTGGTCATACGCCAAATCTTCAGACCACAGCGAGTTCCCGGCGTATGATAAGGATCAGATGAAGATGTATCAGGCGATAGTGTCCGCGACCAGCTCTGCTACGAGCGACAACCATTTTGACTACCTTATCCCTTCAGGAACGGCTGTACAGAACGGACGAACCAGCTATCTGGGCGATTCTTTCAATCGTGACGGTTATCATCTTGAGATCAATTATGGCCGTTACACAGCGGCGTGCACATGGTTCGAGGTCATTTCCGGCAAGGATGTAACCAAGAACACATACAAGCCCGCTGGAGTTGACCAGATGCAGGCGACTGTGGCCCGCGCCGCCGCGCACATGGCGGTTGCTCAGCCTCTTAATGTCACCGACATGGTAGATTACAAGAAGCCTTTCACAGGCACTCCTGAGTTCAAGGAGCCGGTATGTGTAGATTTCGGAGGCGGCAGCACCACTCCATCTTCGGAGTGGAACAGAGTCACTGTCCTTTCTACCGCGGAGCCTATTTATCTTAAAGGTAAATCAGGAGACTGGTCTCCGGTCAGCATCTCCGCTTTGAACGGATTCACGACTTCATATAATGGAGTCGGCGGAGAGCCTGACAAGCCTATCACCATCGGCGATCTCAGTTTCTCAAAGGGCGTGTGGGCGGATGCTATCATGATCAGCGGAACAAAGAACGAAGGCGATAAGGGCCCGGCCAGTGTCGTGCTTTCAGGTTTTGACGCTTCCGCTTCATACAGTATCAATATCCTCGCTGTCCGTTTCAACGGCAGCGCCACCGCTCGTGCTTCCGAGTACTGCGTCAAGGGCGCCTCACAGAGCGAGACCAAGACCATCTACACGGGTATGAAGACATGGCCGGGCGATGATGCCGACTTCTCTTCCTATATGGTGACATACAACGCGTTGAAACCGGCTTCTGACGGTACTCTTACCGTAGATGTCAAGGCTATTGACACGACGCTCGCGTGCGATGGTCATATCAGCGCCCTTGTAATCAGCAAAGAATAATCTCCAAACGCTCATATGAGGAAAATAATCATAACGTTGACTGCTTTAATCGCTGGACTTTCTCTCTCTGCCCAGGAAATAGACCTGAGCGGAGAGTGGAGGTTCCAGAGTGATGTGATGGATTTCAGGCGCGGTTCCTTGTCCCCTCGATACAATCATGTCCTTCCCGGGAGTATCACTCTTCCTGGTATCACTGATGATTTCAACATCGGTTACCAGAATCCTTATACCTACGTCGACCGACTCACCAGATTATGGGAGTATATGGGTCCCGCATGGTATCAGAGGGATATCGAGATCCCGGAAGATTGGGCGGGGAAGCGTATTTTCCTCTATATGGAGCGTACACATTGGCTTAGCTGCGTGTGGGTTGATACAAAGGAGGTCAGCCGACAGGATTATGTCAGCGTCCCTCATGTCCATGACCTCAGCGACTACCTTGTCCCTGGCAAGACCCACCGCGTGACGCTTTGCATAGATAACCGCTTTCAGTACGAGACCCATAAGTGGGACCATTCTCACACCGAGTTCACTCAGATTAACTGGAACGGCGTCCTGGGAGAGTTCAGGCTCTTCGCTCTCGACCCGGTCTATGTGGATGATTTCCAGGTTTATCCGGATGTGGACAAATCAAAAGTAGATGTAAAGCTTACTATATCAAATTTCACGGACTCTTCTTCCCAGGCTTCCTATTCCCTCAAGATAAGTTCGCCTGACGGAAAAAGTTTTGCCTGTGATAAGCAAGCGGAAGTCAGAACTGGGCAGAGCGAACACTCCTTCTCTGTCGCTATCGCTGATCCTGTCCTTTGGGATGAGTTCCACCCGGAATTATATAGGGCGGAACTCACGCTTCGCACAAAGGAGGGCTATAACCATAGCGTATGCTTGAACTTCGGAATGCGCTCGATAGGAAAAGACCGCCATCACATCATGCTCAACGGCCATCCTATCCACCTCAGAGGTACGGTTGAGAACGCCGTTTTTCCTTCCACAGGCCACGCCCCTGTTGATGAGCCTTCATGGGAGCGTATCATGAACATATGCAAGCAGTATGGCTTGAATCATATGCGTTTTCACTCATGGTGTCCTCCCGACGCCGCCTTCCGGGCCGCTGACAAAGCTGGAATCTATTTCGAGATAGAGATGCCTATGTGGGGCAAGGACGCGCTTGAGGATACGGGACGCTATGATTTCTTCCGCCGTGAGATAAAAGCCATTCTTAAGACTTACGGCAATCACCCTTCTTTCCTTCTTTATTGTAACGGAAATGAGATTCAGGGTAATTTCGATTTCGTGGAGGAACTGACCTCTATGGGAATCTCCATGGACTCTCGTCATCTTTACAGCGGGTCCACCGCCCGTACACGAGTGCCGTCCGATCAATATTACATTTCCCAGGAGACTCCAAAGGGCCCGGCTAAAGTTTATGAGGGCCGTCCAGGAACGGACTGGGACACCAATGAGGCCTGCGATGTGGATGTGCCTATCATATCCCATGAATCAGGTCAGAGATGCGTATATCCGCATTTCACGGAAATAGAGAAATATAAGGGTCCGGTAAGGGCCCGCAACCTTGAGCTTTGGAGAAAGATGCTGTCAGATAACGGCATGGCTCACCAGGCCGAGGACTTTTTTAAGGCCTCTGGAGCATTGACTGTACTTGAGTACAAGGCGGTCATTGAGGCTCATTTACGTTCTAGTCTGAGCGCTGGCTTCCAACTGCTTTCGCTTAATGATTTCACGGGACAGGGATATGCTCCCGTGGGAATCCTTGACGCTTTCTGGGACAGTAAAGGACTTGTCACGCCGGAGCAATGGAGGGGCTTTTGCTCGGCTTCCACCGTCCTTCTCAGATATCCCAAATGTACATTCTTTTCGGACGAGACATTCTCCTCATCCGTTGAACTCTATAATTACACAGGCAAGAGCTCCCGTGCCGCCAAGGTCAGCTGGAAACTCTCCGATGAGTCTGGAAAGCTTATGGCAGGGGGTGTGGCCGGTACTATGAAAGTAGAATCGTATGATGTGTTCAAGGGACCTGCGATCTCTATAAAGCTGCCTTCTCTTAAAATACGTAATGCCCGCAGACTGACCCTCAGCGTCAGTGTCGAAGGCTATGGAGAGAACTCCTGGGATATTTGGGTATATCCTCGTCACGATGAAGTTAAGTCAGATGATTCTGTCCTATATACGGATGTGTTCGACTTGGCGGCGAAAAAGGCTCTCATGGCAGGGGGGAAGGTCGTACTGACGCCTGCTCCAGATAGGGTAGAGGGCAGAAAATCTGTTTTCCCTAACCATTTCTGGAACCCTATCATGTTCGCGTGGAAACCTATGACAATGGGCTGTCTGATGGATGTGGAAAGTCATGTTTTCGATGAGTTTCCAAGCTCATATCACAGCGATTGGCAGTGGTGGGATATTCTTACTAACTCGAAAGTCATAGACTTGCAGGACGCTCCGGCTGAACTGACTCCTTTTATCCAGGTGATCGACGCTTTTGATAGTAACCGTAAACTAGGAATATGTTTTGAGGCCAGGGTATGCGGCGGAAAATTACTTGTTCTTCCTCTGGACAAAGAGGTACTTAAAACGAGTCCTGCCGCGACTGGGCTTCTCTTCAGCATAGACTCGTATGTAAGAGGGGAGTTCTTCAATCCTGGCGTAGAATTAGAGGAAAAGTTCATAGATAGCTTTCTGAACTAAGTTTTATTATATTTGTATCATGGTAAGATTTGCTCGTTTCGCTTTCACTTTTCTTGTCTTGGCCCTGGTCACAGGACAGACAGGAGCTCTTGCTGTCGATACAAGTGATTACAGGTTCCACCGTATGCCGGAGACTTCCTATTACGGCGGAATAAACTCCGTCACGAAGGATGTGTTCGGCAGGATATGGTTCTCCGGTACAGACGCCTTGTACATGTACAATGGAATAGCCTTCCATAAAATGGCTGTGCCTAATCCTACTCCAGAGGTGCCCCTGAACTATCGCTCCGTGCGTCGTCTTCCAGACGGGGAGCTCATCGTCTCCACCAATGTCGGACTTTTCGGATATGACTATAAGTCTCAATCCTTCCGCCTTGACGTCAAGGGTGACGTCTCGTATGTGGAGATTGACTCCGAAGGCAGGGCCTGGCTGATAATCGACGATGTGCTTTCCAGGTATTCGCCTCTCTCCGGGCCACAGGCTTTTCCTAAAGAGGGCTTCGTGCCGGACGCCTGCCATTGTGCCGCGGATAAGGTCTTTGTCAGCAGAGGCGGCGAACTGTGGCAACTCGACCCTTCAAGCGGAACATTCTCTCTCTGGCACAGCTTCGACGTCGAGTCAAAGGGTTCATTCCAGCTGATGGATGTAGCATACGCTGATAATATGTACTACGTCCTTTCCGGACGTGACGGCCTGTGGGAGTGCCTCCCGGACGGCACTCAGAAGCGATATACGGCTCCTGCCGGTAACGGTGTGGCGAAGCAGCTTCATGTAGACGATAAGGGTGTCATATGGATCGCCGCCCAGCATGGACTCGAGCTTCTGGACAGGGAGACCCTCGGCATCAATCTGCTCACATCCGACCTTAATAATCCGTATTCATTGCCTAATGATTCCGTATGGGCCATTTATGCTGACCCTCAAGGTGGCGCATGGATAGGAACCTATGGAGGTAAGCTCGCATATCAGACTTTTGAAGATGATGATATCCTGGCGGTCAATCCTTCTGTCGGCGGACTGAACCACCCTATTGTCAGCGCCTTCGCCGAAGATTCGAAAGGACGGCTCTGGGTCGGTACAGAGGGCGGAGCTCTGAGCTGCTATGACTATAAATCCCGCCTTTTCATCCCTTTCAAGATAGTCAATCCATCAAAGATTGACATTTCCATGGTCAAGAGGCTGCGCTGCGTAGACGATAAACTCTATATCGCTTCGTTCAATGGGGGGCTTAGCTGTCTGGATATAAAGACAGGAGTGCTTAGCCCATTGGCCTGTGTCGACCCTGCGACCCATGCCCCTTTCGCTGTCTATGATTTTGAACTGGACTCTGACAGGGGAGCCTGGCTTTCTAATCCGGACTCGGAACTGCTCTATTGGGAGCGTGCGAGCGGAAAGATAGAGAAGGTCAGGGCTATCGCTCAGGACGGATCCTCGCTAAGGCTGAGGGTTGAGTCCCTGTACTATAGGGAACCTGGCAGACTTGTGCTGGCTACCCATACGGGAGTGATAGTGATGGACGCCTCCTCTAGACATATCATCGCCCATTATAAAATCGAGGGCGAGGATATAAACCCGAACAATCTCACTTGCTATTGCCTTTCAGATGACGCTCAGTGCTGGTTCGGCACCATGGGAGCAGGTGTGGTGAGACTCTCCGATGACGGGAAATACTCGCTCTTGAAGGGTCTTGACGGACAGAATCCTGACAAATTGAGAATATTCTCTATGCAGAAAGATCCTCGTAGCGGAGATATATGGCTCAGCAGCGACGACGGTTTATATGTATATAGGAAATCAGACGCTGTCATCGAGAAAACACGCATAGGCTCAAGAATCCTTTGCGGAGCATATTACATACGCTCTGGTTTCACAACCTCGGAAGGTCATATAGTTTTCGGCGGCACTGACGGTTTCGTGATTTTCGACCCTTCAAAAGTCAATATTGACAGAAGATGCCCGTCGATTTATTTCACTTCGTTCAGGGTCAATAACGAGATTATGAATCCAGGGGCCAAGAATTCGCCTTTGAGTCAGTCGGTAGAGACACTCGCGAGCCAGTATTCCCTTAAGAAATCCACTATACGCCTCGCTCATTCTCAATCAAATTTCGAGATAGGATTCTCCTCAGACAACTATACTGAAGGAGCCAGGGTGTCGTATGCGTATAGAATGGCCGGCCTCTCGGACACATGGACGATTCTGCCTCCAGGGCAGCGCTATGTGCGTTTCCTTAACCTTCCTGCGGGAAGATACAGGTTTGAGATCAAGGCCGCGAACAATCAGGGCGAATGGGGAGAGCAGGTGAATACCCTGTATTTCCATGTCAGGCCATCCCTTATGCTTTCTCCTGTGGCGTGGCTTATATATCTAGTCTTGATATCGCTGGTGGTCTGGTTCCTCTGGACATGGTCGACAAGGCGAAAAATGCTTGAGCAGCAGCTTTCCCTTGAGATGGAAAAGGAACGTAATCTTCAGGAGCTTAATCAGTCGCGAAACGAGTTCTTTACGAATATCTCTCATGACTTAAAGACTCCGCTCACTCTGGTCATAGATCCTCTTCATGAGTTGGAAAAGCAGATCCCTCAAGACGCCCCTTACAGAACTCTTGTATCCATGATAGGCAGGAATGTTTCTCGCATACAGCACATGCTGCAGCAGCTTCTGCAATTCCGCCAGATCGAGACGGTCAAGCCTCAGGTCAACGCCGTGCCTGGAGATATCGTGAAATTCCTCGACAGCGTGTTCTCGCTCTTTGAGTTCTACGCGAATAAGAAGAATATCGAGACTGAGTTCATGCCATGGGTTGACAGCTATAGAGCGGCTTTTGATACGGATATGGTGGAGAAGGTCTTCACGAATCTTTTCTCCAACGCGGTGAAATATGCCGGAGCGGATGGTTACATAGGCGTGAGAATCGCTCCTTCAAGTCCTGAGGAGATTCCTTCTCAGAGCGAGGTCTCTCCTTCAGCCCAATGGCTTACCTTCACCGTCACCAATACCGGTAGCGAGATACCTAGAAGCAGATATAAGACAATCTTCGAGCCTTTCAACAAGGCTGGTAAGACTCGTCTTGAGTTCGAGTCCCATACAGGACTAGGTCTGGCGATAGTCAAGGCTCTGGTAGGGGACATGAACGGTACCATCTCTGTTTCATCCTCTGACAATAAGGTAAGTTTCATCGTAGTGCTGCCTTTGGTGCCTGTGGAGGCCGTGCAGGAGGAGAATGTCGCGGTTTCGGAGGATGGAATTGATGATGAGGCGTATGATTACGCCAGCTATGAGGTCGACGCCATGCTCAATGAGATGGAACCTATCGAGAACTCGGATGAATCCTCATCACGCAAGGCATACGATGTACTCATCATAGAAGACGACCCTCAGCTGCGCTCCTACCTGGAGCAGCGTCTTAGCCGCCATTATAATGTATATACGGCGGCTGACGGAAATGACGGCATAGTGAAGGCGGGAAGGATAATGCCGAAGCTCATCGTCACTGACCTCCTGATGCCGGATGTGGACGGATTTGAACTGTGCAGGGCCATCCGTACGGATATCAGGACCTCGCATATTCCTATCATCGCTCTTTCGGCGACAGGAGAGAACACCAACTTCAAGATAGAAGCCCTCGAGAGCGGGGCGAACGTGTTCCTTGACAAGCCTGTGGACATAGACTTCCTCCAGAAACAGATAGCCCGTCTTATCAAGAACCAGGACAATCTCAAGGAACTGTACAGCAAGCGCTTTGTCGCTGAGCCTACCAAACTCGCCCCTAGTACAGTCGATGAGGACCTTATGCGCAAGGCGGTCGGATTTATAGAGAAGAACTTTGAGAACGAGAACTATGGCGTAGAGGATTTCGTATCAGACATGGCCATAGCCCGTACACGCCTATATCAGAAAATCAATGACTTGACAGGAATGAGTATCAAGGAGTTTATCCTGGATATACGCCTCAAGAGGGCGAGTCAGCTCCTGCGTGAGTCCGAATATACAATCGCGGAGATATCCACTATGACAGGCTTCGCCAGCCCGAAGTATTTCAGTATATGCTTCAAGCGTCATTTCGGACAGTCTCCGTCAGAATTTAAATCAAATCCAGATGCGCAGTAAACTTAAACTATCATCGCTTTTCGCCCTCGCGGCGTTAATGTTATCAATGGCTGTAAGAGCTGATTCCGCCAAGACTGAGGTCTTTCCGGAAGGCGTCCTTGTCGAGGCCGAGTCCTTTTCTGACAAGGGCGGATGGAAGGTAGACCAGCAGTTTATGGATCAGATGGGATCGCCATATCTTATCGCTCATGGCATGGGAGTCCCTGTATCTGACGCTTCCACCAAGGTCGAGCTCGAAAAGGGACTGTGGCATGTTTGGGTCCGTACATATAACTGGACCTCTCCATGGTCGTCAAAGGAAGGCCCCGGCAGGTTTACGGTCAAGATAAACGGCAAGAGCCTCGGGACGGTGCTCGGAGTCAGCGGGGATTGCTGGCAGTGGCAATATGCCGGCTGCGCAAAGGTCAAGGGCAAAGGCTGCGTCGTGGCGCTTAGTGACATGAGCGGATTTGACGGCAGATGTGACGCTGTATTCTTCAGCCGTAGCGCGGATGCCAAGCTTCCTTCAAGCGTAGAGAGCATTGACGCGATGAGAAGAGCGAAATGTCCGGTAAAGACAAGCGTGAAGGAATATGACTTCGTAGTTGTCGGAGGCGGTATCGCGGGAATGTGCGCGGCTGTAACGGCGGCGAGAAACGGCCTGAAGGTCGCTCTTGTGAATGACCGTCCTGTACTTGGAGGAAACAACAGCTCGGAAATCCGTGTCCACCTTGGAGGACATGTGGAGATAGGCCCTTATGATAAGCTGGGAAGAATGCAGCGTGAGTTCGGCCATGTCAAGAAGGGCAACGCCCAGCCTGCGGAAAATTACATGGATGAGGCAAAAGACCGTTTCATCGCTGATGAGCCTAATGTTGAGCTTTTCGCTCCTTTTCACGCTTTCGCCGTGGACTGTGAAGGCTCCTCTATCAAGAGCGTCACTATCAAGCATATTGAGACAGGGGAGGAGATTGTCCTCAAGTCCGATCTCTTCTCGGACTGTACGGGTGACGGAACCATAGGATTCCTTGCCGGAGCCGATTGGACACAGGGTAGAGAAGCGAAATCTCAATATGGCGAGCGTTCAGCTCCGGAAAAGGCGGATGATTATGTCATGGGCGCGTCTGTGCAGTGGTATTCAAAGAAGGACGCTTCCGCATCCTCTTTCCCTGAGTTCTCATACGGAATAGAGTTCAATGAATCCAATGTGCAAAAGGTCACCATGGGTGAATGGACCTGGGAGACAGGGATGAACCGTGACCAGGTAAACCAGGCGGAGATGGTAAGAGACTATGGCCTTCTTGTGGTGTATTCCAACTGGAGCGCGTTGAAGAACCATGTCGCGGTCGAGAAATATGCGGACCTCAGCCTTGACTGGGTGGCTTATGTGGCAGGAAAGCGCGAGTCTCGTCGTCTTCTTGGCGATCATGTCCTTACACAGAACGATATAGATAGAGCGATACATTATGATGACGGCACATGCACGACTTCATGGAGCATTGACGTTCATTTCCCGGACAAGAAAAATTCGGAGCAATTCCCTGGCAACGAGTTCAAGTCGGCAACTGTCCATGACTGGATTTTCCCATATCAGATCCCATATCGCTGCTTTTATTCCCGCAATGTCTCCAACCTTTTCATGGCGGGAAGAAACATCAGCTGTACACATGTCGCTCTCGGAACAGTGCGAGTCATGAGGACTACCGGTATGATGGGTGAGGTAGTGGGAATGGCCGCCACTATCTGCAAACAGAATTCATGTGTTCCTAGGGACGTATATAGCTCATATCTTCCGGAGCTTAAGACAATGATGAAAAAGGGAGCCTCAAAAGAGGGCGCGCAGCTGAATAATCAGAATTTCAACCTCGCTAACCGCTTCCTTAAGAAGTCAAAGGTCTATGTGGACGCAGATCCTGAAAACGCCGAATTCTCTTGCTACGCACTTTTGCAGAATGATACTTTGTACATGGGTAACTCAATGATACATAGATCATTCCTTTGGAATAACGGAGATCTGATAACTCTCGCTATTGAAGATAAATCTACAGGCAGGGAATTCCGTAACCGCTCCGGGAAGTCCGATTTTGTGTTTAGTGAATTACCTGGTAAGGCTTCTGACGCTACCCTCGAGGTGAAGGTCGTACCATCGGACGGAATACACCCCGAGCATATGAAAGCGACCGTGGCTTACAACTACGGAGAATATAAGGTCAGAAGAGAATGGAGAATATATGAGAATTGTCCTGCTCTCGCGGTAGACAACTACGTGCTTTGCAGACGCCCTGGCTTTGTTCCTAGCTTCAACGCCAAGGAAAAGACTGTCAACACCGCCGACCTTCAGGCTATCGAGTCCAATGATGTCGCGCATATGATACGCCCTCAGAGCCTTTGTCTGGAACGCCTTGATTTCGGAGGAGATCATTGGCAGGCCAAGGCCGTTGAGTTCACTGACGTGACGGACTGGAATAATAATCTTGTGAAGACTGTGGATTTCATTCCTTATCGTAAGCTCTCATATAGGGGAAATCTCCTTTTCGCGACAGATGTAGATGATAATGGGTTCTTCTTCCTCAAGGAAGCTCCTTGCTCAGGCGTCCAGCTCTCTTCTGACGGTAAGGACTTCGAGATTGAGGCGGGTCGCTTCACTATGACAGGCGTCGGCGCGAATTCCCAGGATCTTTCTACAGGAGAGTGGGTGAAGCTTTACTCGAGCGTGACGGGAGTATATGGCGAAGGTGAACTTTCCGCGCTGAAGGCGTTACGCTCATATCAGAAGAAAATCAGGGTTCATGACTCCGAGAGGGACGAGATGGTGATGATGAATACCTGGGGAGACCGCAGCCAGGACTCGAAGGTCAATGAGGCCTTCTGTCTTCAGGAACTTGAAAGAGCCGCGCGTCTAGGCATCACACACTTCCAGATCGATGATGGCTGGCAGGAGGGTAAAAGCCCGAATTCTGCCATAGCGAAGGGCTCTTTCAAGAATATTCATGATAATCCTCTCTATTGGACTCCAGCTGTTGATAAATACCCTGATGGACTCACCCCTGTGGTACAGAAAGCTAAGGAACTCGGAATAGAACTGGGATTGTGGTTTAACCCGAGCGCACAGAACAGTTTCGAGGATTGGGAGAAGGATGTAGAGGCGGTTGTCAGTCTTTACGAGAAGTATGGAATCAAGGTGTTCAAGATTGACGGCGTAGCCATACCTGACAAAAAAGCGGAGCAGAACCTTCGCTCCTTCTTTGACGGAGTACTGGAGCGAACAGCGAACCAGGTAGTGTTCAACCTTGACGCTACCGCCGGCAGAAGGGGAGGATACCACATGTTCAACGAGTACGGCAATATCTTCCTTGAGAACCGTTATACTGACTGGCGTAACTATTACCCATATTGGACATTGCGCAATATATGGCAACTCAGCAAATATGTGCCCGCCGAGAGAATACAGGCGGAATTCCTCAATAAATGGAGAAATGAGGATAAATATTCAGGCTCTGATTTCGTTCCGGCTTCGTATTCTTTCGACTATGTATTCGCTACTGCCATGGCAGCGCAGCCTCTCGCTTGGATGGAAGCGTCAAATCTTCCTGAGGAAGCCTTCGACGTGGCTCCGCTCATTAAAGATTATCTCAAGATCGCGCCATCCTTTCATGAAGGAGTGATTCTTCCTATAGGAGAGGAACCGTCAGGCCGTTCATGGACGGGATTCCAGTCTGTAAAAGAGAATAAGGGTTACGTGATTGTGTATAGAGAGCGTAATCAGAGGAATGAAGCTGAGATGGAGACCTGGTTCGAAAAGGGAGCGAAGATCTCTTTCCACTTGGAGCTTGGCCAGGGAGCCGACTTTGACGCTGTCGCCTCTGATAAGGGAAGGGTCAGGTTCTCGCTTGCCTGCAAAGACTCATTCGCTGTATATAGCTACACTGTTTCAGAATAATATTTCCATATGAATATAAGACGAATAATATGCCTTTGCGTCCTTATTTCCGGGATGCTCTCATTCCAGGCCCGCTCTCAGGAGAGACCTGACTTGATTCAGAACGTCTATGGCAGAGACATCACATATCTGAACGGCAAATGGAACGCTATTATAGACCTTTATGATCAGGGCCGCGGCAAGAAGATGTGGCTCAATCATAAGGTGGAGAACAATACCCAGTTCTATGAGTATTCATGGGAAAACGGCCTGCGTCTCAATGTTCCGGGAGACTTTAATAGTCAGTTACCTCAGCTTCAGTACTACGAAGGCACGCTTTGGTACTCGAGATATTTCGATGTAGAAGGAGGCCTTGTCCCAGGCGAGAAGATGCTGCTTTATTTCGCTGGTGTGAGCCAGCGATGCACTGTTTATCTCAACGGAGAGCAGCTTGCCGAGCATGACGGAGGCTTCACTCCTTTCCAGATTGACGTGACCGGTAAACTCAAGGATAAGGATAACTTCCTTGTCGTAGAGGTTAATAACTCTCGCCGTGTGGACGCTATCCCTGCCATGTCATTCGACTGGTGGAGCTATGGCGGAATTACCAGAGACGTGATGCTCGTACGTACGCCTAAGCTGTACATAAAGGATTATATGATCCAGCTGGACAAGACCCAATCCGACCTTATTCACGCGAAGGTTACTATGTCAGAGGGCGTTCCTGCAGGTTCGGCTGTGACTCTCTGCATACCTGAGCTCAAGATTCGTGAGCGTATTGTTCTCGGAGCCGACGGCCAGGGAAGCGCGGATATCAAAGCGCGCAAGCTTCAGAGATGGTCTCCAGACGATCCTAAACTGTATGAGGTGTTTTTGGAGTACAGCGGAGGAGACAGCGTTAGCGAGCAGATAGGATTTAGAAATATCAATGTCGACGGAACCAAGATCCTTATCAATGGAAAGAATACTTTCATGTGCTGCGTCTCATTCCATGAGGAGATTCCGCAAAGAATGGCGAGGGCATGTACCGAGGAGGACGCATATCTTCTTTTGAACGAGGCGAAAGCTCTTGGAGTGAATATGATAAGGCTCGCTCATTATCCTCAGAACGAACATATCGTACGTCTGGCGGAGAAGATGGGAATAGTGATATGGCAGGAAATCCCTGTATGGCAGGGAATAGACTTTGGCAATGAGCGGACTATGGCCAAGGCCTTGACCATGTTCTCTGAGATGCTTTACAGAGATAAAAACCGTTGTGCTGTGGGCTTCTGGGGCATCGCGAATGAGACCAGACCTTCTCCTGATCGCAACGCCTTCCTCCGTAAGGAACTCTCACTGGCGAGAAGTCTTGATGATACCAGACTTTATACCGGAGCCTTTGATAATGTGTATTATAAGAAAGAGTTCGGGGAGTTCCGTATAGAGGATCCGCTCGTTGAGGACCTCGATGTCGTCTCTTTCAATAAATACATGGGTTGGTATGCCCCATGGCCTTGCGACCCTTCGCTCTGCAGGTGGAATGTCGCCCAGGGTAAACCTGTCATCATTTCTGAATTCGGATGTGAGGCTCTCTATGGACAGAGAGGCGACGCTGAGGCTGCGAGCTCATGGACTGAGGACTACCAGGCGTCTCAGTACAGAAAGAACCTTGTCATGTTTGAGCAGATCCCTAACCTCGCTGGAGTCAGCCCGTGGATTCTTTTTGATTTCCGCTCTCCTTTCCGCTTCCATCCTACAAATCAGGATGGATGGAATCGCAAGGGACTTGTCTCAGACCAGGGCATGAGAAAAAAGGCGTGGTACATCATGCATGATTACTACGAAAGTAAAAAGGCGGAGTATGGCGCTAAAGAATCATCAAAGAAGAACTCGACCAAGACTGGGACGAAGGATGAGGACAAGAACCTGGCGTCTGACACTCCATTATATAAAGATGCCTCCGCTCCTATCGAGAGAAGGGTTGAGGATCTGCTGTCAAGGATGACCTTGAGCGAGAAGATTCTCCAGCTCAATCAGTATACTCTCGGACGAAATAATATAGAGAACAACATCGGTGAGACAGTGCTCCAGGTACCTGCCGAGGCCGGCTCTGTCATCTATTTCGGTGATGACGCCCTTCTTCGCAACGCGATGCAGAAACGCTGTGTAGAGGAGTCACGCCTGGGCATCCCTATGATTTTCGGTCATGATGTCATCCATGGATATAAGACAATAGCTCCAGTTCCTCTGGCTATGGCGGCGTCTTGGAATCCCGAGCTGGTCCGTGAAAGTTGCGCCTTCGCTGCCCGTGAGGCTGCCGCATGTGGAGTCGACTGGACATTCTCTCCTATGGTGGATGTCGCTCATGACCCACGCTGGGGCCGTGTCATGGAAGGCTATGGAGAAGATCCTTACCTTAACTCTGTATTCTGCCGCGCCGCGGTGAAGGGATATCAGGGAGATGACCTCTCCGACCCTGCGACAATCGCCGCCTGCCTCAAGCATTTCGTAGGATATGCCGCGTCGGAGGCTGGAAGAGATTATGTCTACACGGAGATTTCAAGGCAGACTCTCTGGGATACATATTTCCCTCCTTTCAAGGCGGGAGTCGACGCGGGGGCATGTACCCTTATGAGCGCCTTTAATAATATCAGCGGTGTCCCGGCCTCATCTAATCATTACACCATGACTGAGGTTCTCAAGGATATGTGGGGCTTTGATGGTTTCCTGGTTTCCGATTGGGACGCTATCAAGCAGCTTACAAGACAGGGAGTCGCTGCTGATCGTAAACAGGCGGCCGCTCTGGCCTTTAACGCCGGACTGGATATGGACATGGTTGATGATATCTATAGAGAATATCTCGAACAACTGGTAAAAGAAGGGGTGGTGTCTGAAAGACTCATAGACGACAGCGTAAGAAGAGTGTTGAGGATCAAATTCCGTCTCGGTCTTTTCGAGCATCCTTATACAGAGGTCAAGCCATCTTCAAAGATATATCTCCAAGCCGATGCTCTCTCAAGCGCCCGGACGCTGGCTCAGCAGTCAATGGTGCTTCTTAAAAACGAGGCTTCGCTTCTTCCTATATCCGCGAATGTCGCTAAAATCGCCCTTATCGGTCCTCATGCCACGACCCAGAAAGATCTTCTTGGAAACTGGAAAGGAAGGGGAGATTACCAGGACGTCGTGACACTTGAGAAAGGACTCCGCGAGGAATTCCCTTCATCCCAGATAATAGTCGCCCAGGGATGTGAGATAGAGTCCGCTGACGAGGCTATGCTGGCCCAGGCCGTCAAGGCCGCTTCAGAGGCTGATCTTGTAGTGCTGACGGTGGGTGAGAGAGCGAATTGGTCAGGAGAGAACACTTCACGCACCACTATCGCTATTCCTCAATGTCAGATTGATCTTCTCAAAGCCGTCAAAGCATGTGGAAAGAAGATTGTCGTTCTCGTCGCGTCCGGTCGTCCTAACGATCTTTCGCAGGTAGAGCCTTTGGCTGACGCGATGGTCGAGATATGGATGCCTGGTACTACAGCCGGAAACGCGGTAGCTGGAATACTTAGCGGACGTTACAATCCTTCTGGTCGTCTTCCTATCACATTCCCTGCCTCTACAGGACAGATTCCTATCTATTATAATAGACGCGCCAGCGCTCGCCTTGGAACTCAGGGTCTATATAAAGATATGACCAGCGAGCCTCTGTACTGGTTCGGCTATGGATTGAGCTACAGCAAGTTCGAGTATTCAGAGCCTGTGCTCTCCCAGACTGAGATAAACGCTGATTCTGTGTTGAAGCTGAGTGTCGATGTCCGTAATAGTTCAGACGTTGACGGCATGGAGACAGTAATGCTTTATGTCTCAGATCCTGTATGTTCTATCTCCCGTCCTGTCAAGGAACTTAAGGCCTTCCAGAAAAAAGAGATAAAGGCCGGAGAGACTGTCAGCTTCGAATTCGAGATAGACCCTCGCCGTGACCTCAGTTTCGTGAATACGGACGGAAAGGCTGTCCTTGAGAGAGGGGAGTATCATATCCTTATAAAGGACTTCAAGAAAACAATTATACTTAAATAATTGACTATGAGGAGAATATCTATATCGGTACTGCTGTCTTATCTACTTTTGGCATCCGGGGGAATCTACGCTCAGCAAAGAAGTGAGATTCTTTTGAAGGATTGGGCATTCCACCTTGGCGACTGCCAGGGCGCGCAGGAAGTTTCCATCGATGACTCCTCCTGGCAAAAGGTCAGCGTCCCTCATGACTGGGCGATTACTGGGCCTTTCGATATCGAGAATGATCTCCAAAGGGTCGCTGTCACCCAGGACGGAGAAAAGGTAGCTTCACTGAAAACTGGCCGTACGGGAGGCCTTCCGTATGTAGGGGCCGGATGGTATCGTACCTGTTTTGATACCCCCGCGGACCGTGCCGTGGAAATGGTCTTTGACGGCGCCATGTCTGAGGCTAGAGTTTATGTCAACGGAAAGGAAGCATGTTTCTGGCCCTATGGTTACAATAGTTTTCATTTTGATGTCACTGGCCTTCTCAATGCTCCTGGCGAGTCAAATGTGATAGCTGTCAGATTGGAGAATCTGCCTCGTTCATCAAGGTGGTATCCGGGAGCCGGACTTTATAGAAATGTACATCTGGTGTACACATCCAAGACAGCCCACGTTCCTGTTTGGGGCACCTATGTCACGACTCCTTTGGTATCTCTGGAGAGAGCTACGGTAAAAGTAGATATTTCTCTTGAGGGAGAGCAGGGAAAAGATGTCACATACAAGACTGTTATTCTCGACGCCCAGGGCTGTGAGGTGGCGGCCCGTGTTTCACGTGGTGTGCTGAATAAAGGCATGAGTCACTGCCAGCGATTCGAAATTGAAAATCCACGCCTTTGGTCCCCGGAGCAGCCTTATCTATATGTGGCTCATACGGAGATAGTCGTTGATTCTCAGGTGCTTGACTCTTATGATTCGCCGTTCGGCATCCGCTCGATAGAGATACGTCCGGATCAGGGATTCTTCCTTAATGGAAAGAGACGCCAATTCAAGGGCGTATGCAATCATCATGACCTCGGTCCTTTGGGCGCGGCTATAAACGAGTATGCCCTCGCGCATCAGCTGGAACTGCTTAAGGACATGGGATGCGACGCTGTAAGGACCTCACACAATATGCCGGCTCCTGAACTTGTGCGTCTATGTGACCAGATGGGACTGATGATGATGGTTGAGCCTTTTGATGAGTGGAATGACGCCAAGTGTACGAACGGATATCATCGTTATTTCGACGATTGGGCCGAGAAGGATATGGTGAATATGCTTCATCAGTTCAGAAATAACCCGAGCGTAGTAATGTGGAGCATAGGAAACGAGGTGCCTTCACAAGCTAGCCCAGAGGGTTGGAAGACAGCCCTTTTCCTCCAGGATATATGCCATAGGGAGGATCCTACAAGACCTGTCACCTGCGGTATGGACCAGGTGGATAAGGTATTGGCCAACGGCTTCGCCACAGTGCTAGATGTCCCTGGCTTGAATTACAGGACATATAAATACATTGAGGCGTACAACGCGTTGCCGCAAGCGGCGATTCTCGGGTCGGAGACTGCTTCTACAGTCAGCAGCAGGGGCGTTTATCATTTTCCTGTAGAAAAGGGATTCAGCCTTCTGCACCCTGATCATCAGAGCACGGGCTATGACCTTGAGGCATGTTCGTGGTCAAATATTCCTGATGTCGATTTCGCGCTCGCGGAGGATTATCCTTGGAGCATGGGACAGTTCGTTTGGACGGGTTTTGACTATCTGGGCGAGCCTAGCCCATATTCGACGGATTCATGGCCAAGCCATAGCTCGGTTTTCGGCATCATAGACTTGGCCAGTCTTCCTAAGGACAGGTATTATCTCTATCGAAGCGTATGGAATACTGATGAGCCGACGCTCCATGTCCTCCCACATTGGACATGGCCGGACAGGGAAGGAAAGACTACGCCGGTGTTTGTCTATACTTCCTATCCTGAGGCGGAGCTCTTCGTGAACGGAGTGTCCCAGGGCAGACGTTCAAAGACTGCGAAGGCCTCATATCCTGCGCAGGGACTACAGGACGAAGCCTTGGAAGGACGCTATCGCCTTATGTGGAATGATGTAGTTTACCATAAGGGCGAAATCAAAGTGGTGGCCTATGATAATGACGGAAAGGCAGTAATGGAAAAGACTGTCCGTACCGCAGGGAAGGCGTATGCTTTGAAGCTCGAGAGGGCGAGCCGCTTTGATAAAGCCGGATGTCTGGAATATCTGACTGTCAGCGTCGTGGATAAGAACGGGGTAGAATTACCTCGCGCGACAAACGAGGTCAAGGTATCAGTAAGCGGCGAAGGTAGATTCAAGGCCATGGCAAACGGTGATCCTACATGCCTGGAGTTGTTCCATGAACCTCATATGCATCTTTTCTCAGGAAAGCTTACAGTCATAGTGGAGCGCGGCGAATTTAGCGTCGACCACGCTCCAATGACGGTGAAAATTTCATCTAAAGGACTGAAATCTGCTCAGATAAGCCTTTAATATGCTATTTTCGCTGTGTTCGCCATAGCTTGCTTCGCTCTCGCGGTCATGGCGCAGATGGACGCTCTCCGACGGGAATGGGGTGTCCGTTATCCTATGGATTAGAGTTTATAGCGATAACACGATAGCGGGATCAATAGCCAACTTTATACATAGGTTCCTCGCCTGTGTGTAGGTTGGCTTTTTTTTACCGTTTATGATATCGCTTAGGCGTGATGTCGATATGCCGAGAATAACGGAAAGATCTTTTTGGCTGCAGCATAACTCTCTCATCTTATATTCAATCGTTTCCGCAAGAGAGGGCAATTCAATAGGACAGATCTCCGCCTCGTATTCTTCGACCAGTTTCGTCAGAATGTCTAGCTCGACTAGTCGTGGGTCGTCTTTCGGGGTGTTCTCGTCTGTTGAGAAGAACAACTCGTCTACGCGTGCCAAGATGGCTTTATACTCGCTTTCGTTTTTTACCTGTGCCATATTATATCGTAGTTACATCAATAGAATCATATTCGTCGTGTGTTCCGATAAAACGGATGTAGA